>JADFVY010000281.1 GCA_015222795.1 Pseudomonadota bacterium
CCTGGTCTCCGGCTTGTTCGCCGGCGGATGCTGCCCAGTCGCTCATCGCCTTGCCCCAGTGGGCCGCGGTGCCTTCGTCGATATCCATCACGGTGAAACGGGTTCCTTCCCTGATCCGGATCCGCAGCATGCGCAGGCCGCTTTCATGGCGCACGTCCTGCAGGGTTACCTGCTTGTTCCAGGGCGCGTCGAAGCGGTCGAGTTCGCTGACGGTTTCCTCGCTCATGGCTTGCCCCGGTAGAATGCGGCCTCCAGCAGGAATTCCCAGTTGCGCGGGGTGTCGCGGTAGTCCGGCTTCACGTCGAACTGCATATGTATGGTGCCGTGTTTGGCTTCCTGCTCCACCACATCCAGCAAACCCTTGAAGGAGTTTACCTGTGGATTTTCGATGATGATCTGACTGATGTTAATCATTGCCCGGTTCCGTTCCTTCCATCCTGTCGAAATAGCGCGCCCTGTACAACAGGCGCCCCTCATCACCGTCCGCGAAGGCCGAACGGTTATGCAGGACATTGTTCCCGATATAGCCTTGTCCAGCCCCAAGACGCCAGTGAAGGATGTCGGGGCCGTCCGCGGCCAGCAGGGCGGTGAGGAATTCGACGGCCGCCCGTGTGGCGGAATCGTCGCGCCAGACCACGTTCACCTTGCGCGCCGAATACCGCATATGCAACGCACCGCCGCGCGGGTCAACGGAGAATACCGGGCCGACGCGCGCCGGGCGGATTTCCTCGCCGCCGGTCATGTTGGGCGGGATGGTCATGGCCTCGGCATGCATCAGGGCGGTTATGAAGTCCGGGTTTTCGTCGCGCAGCCTGATATAGGCGATCTCGGGGTCCATCAGCGCGTTGGCGCCGCCATCGGCCGCGGGCCGGGCGCAATGCAGGATCAACCCGCGCACCTGTTCGCCGGCGCCATTGTAATAGCCGTCGGTGTGCCAGCTCAGCGGCCGGTTGCTGTAGGGAATGTATTCGCCGGCCGCCGTGCCGCCCTCGCGAACCTCCAGCGCCGTGATTCCGTCCTCGTCGGCGCAGAGGTTGCGGTCCAGGCGGTGCAGCCCGAAGGCCGCGCCCAGTTCCGCCAGGCGGGTCTTCAATTCCCCCTCGCCTGCGTCACGGCAGGCATAGACCGCCATGTTGGCGCGGCGGCAGCGTTCCAGGATCGCCCCATGCTCGGCCTCGCTCGGCCGGCCGGGCGCGGCGATTTCCACCAGCAGATCCTCGGCGCGGGTCGGCCGCATCGCCAGCCTGGCATCGCGCCAGCGCGCATAGGACTCCAAATCGCGCGGATCGAAGGGGCCGCCATGCGGAAAACAGGATGCGAATTCACCTTTGGTCGACAATTTTTCCGTCCTTTTTTGCGTTGCCACGAGTGAAATTTACCGTGTTTAGTAAATTCGAATCATTACAAAACCATTAGCTAATATAGTGATATATAACCATACTTTCGTGATATTAATATAGCCCATAACGGGGGGCGACGATTCTGCTGGATTCATGTGCGCATATTCGAATATGATAAAACTTGAATATACGGTATAAGGAATCAACAGGGACCGTTAGCGAATGCGCAACATTATGTGTCGCGCGGGCGCCGGGAGACGGTCCCGAATAACAGTTAAAGCTCGCAAGCCCCATGGCGTTCGAGGACATGGTATTTAAAAGACGGGTCAACGAGAGAGTCAAGTTCCTGGAGGAATACGCGATGGCGAAGAAAAAACACCCTACCCCGCTGCTCGACGAGCTTGAGTCCGGCCCCTGGCCGAGCTTCGTTACCGGCCTGAAACGGCTGGCCGCCGACGAGGACAAGCCTTATGCCGGCATGATGAACGACCTTCTGGGTCAGCTGGAGCATTCCTACGAGACCCGGCTGGGTTATTGGAAGGGCGGCACGGTCAGCGTCTTCGGTTATGGCGGCGGCATCATCCCGCGCTTTTCGGAGGTCGCCAAGGACTTTCCCGAATCCAAGGAATTCCACACCCTGCGCGTCCAGCCCCCGGCCGGCATGCATTACAGCACCGACATGCTGCGCAAGATGTGCGACATTTGGGAGGAGCACGGCTCCGGCCTGATCGCCCTGCACGGGCAGAGCGGCGACATCATGTTCCAAGGCTGCACGACGGAAAACGTACAGAAGGCCTTCGATGCGCTGAACGACCCGGAGATCGGCCTCGATCTCGGCGGCGCCGGCCCGGCCCTTCGCACCTCGATTTCCTGCGTCGGCCATGCCCGTTGCGAGCATTCCTGCTATGACGAGGTCCGCGCCCACCGCAGTATCATCAACAAGTTCCTGGGCGAAATGCATCGCCCGGCCCTGCCCTACAAGTTCAAGTTCAAGTTCTCGGGTTGCGCCAACGATTGCTCCAACGCCATCCATCGTTCCGACTTCGCCGTCATCGGGACCTGGCGCGACGACATGAGCGTCGACCAGGAAGAAGTGAAGGCCTATGTCGCCAAAAACGGCCGCAAGCAGGTGATCGATGAGATCATCACCATGTGCCCGACCCGCGCGTTGAGCCTGAACGACGACGATACGCTGGACGTGGACAACAAGAGCTGCGTGCGCTGCATGCACTGCATCAACGCCATGACCAAGGCGCTGGCGCCCGGCGAAGACCGCGGCATTTCGATCCTGATGGGCGGCAAGCGCTCATTGAAGATCGGCGACCAGATGGGCACCGTCATTATTCCCTTCATGAAACTGGATACGGACGAGGACTGGGAGAAGCTGACCGAGTTGGCCGAAACCATCATCGACTTCTTCGCCGAAAATGCCCTGGAGCATGAACGTGTCGGCGAGACCATCGATCGCATCGGAATGAGCAATTTCCTCGATGCTGTCGGGGTAGATGTCGATCCGAACATGATCAGCCACCCGCGAACCTCTTCCTATGTCCGCACCGACGACTGGGAGCAGGAAGCGCGTAAATGGTTCGACCGCAAGGCCGCCAAGGCCGACAAAGCCGGCGCCGAAGCCGCTGAATAACCAGGAACGGGAGCTGAAATTATGAGTGACGCAACGCAACCACGCCGCGCGATAGAAAGTGGCGTACCGGATCCCTTCCCCCAGATGCATCCGGTGATGAAGGAAAATTACGGGAAATGGAAATGGCATGAACGCCCCCGCCCGGGCGTGCTCCACCATGTGGCGCATACCGGCGCCGAGATATGGACGGTGCGCGCCGGCACCCAGCGGCAGATGGACGTTCACACCATCCGCAAGCTGTGCGACATCGCCGATAATATGGCCGACGGCCATGTGCGCTTCACCGTGCGGTCCAACATCGAGTTCATGGTGGACGACGAAGCCAGGGTCGCGCCCCTGATCGAAAAACTGGAATCCGAGGGCTTCCCCGTGGGCGGCACCGGCAATTCGGTCTCAATGATCTCCCACACCCAGGGCTGGCTGCATTGCGACATCCCGGGCACCGACGCCTCGGGCGTGGTCAAGGCCCTGATGGACGAGATTTACGATGAGTTCAAGAAGGAGGAGATGCCGAACCGCGTGCGCATCACCACCTCATGCTGCCAGATCAACTGCGGCGGCCAGGGCGACATCGCTATTAACGTACAGCACACCAAGCCGCCGAAGATCA
>JADFVY010000282.1 GCA_015222795.1 Pseudomonadota bacterium
CCTCATGCCCAAGCCCAAGGTCGCGATCATCGGCGAGTTCTGGGCCATGACCACCGAAGGCGACGGCAACTACCAACTGCAGCGATTCCTGGAAAGCGAGGGCGCCGAATGTGAAATCCAGCCCGTAAGCAACTTTCTCCTTTATGAGCTATGGGAGATCATACACGATATTCACGAACGCATGATGCTACGGCGCCGTGACGGCCGCAAGCACAGGGCGGAGAAAGATTCGCCGCTGCTCGCCCTGGCTGCCTGCAAGCTGATCGATATAGTCTCCCGGGCCACTTTTACCGCCTATGCCCGCGCCGCCGGCCTGAAGCATTACAGTCTGCCCGACATGAACCATCTCGCCCGCATCGCCCGGAAAATGTATCCGATCGAGTTGCGCGGCGGCGAGGGGCATCTGGAGGTCGCCAAGGTTATCGAGGCGGTCTCGAAGAACAAGGCGCATATGGTGATCAGCGTGAAGCCCTTCGGCTGCATGCCCTCGTCGGGCGTGTCCGATGGCGTCCAGTCGCTGGTGACCGCAAAATATCCCGAGGCGAATTTCTGCGCCATCGAGACCTCCGGCGACGGTGCCGTCGGCGTCTACAGCCGGGTGCAGATGGGCCTGTTCAAGGCCCGCGCGCGCGCCAGCGAGGAATATGAAAAAGCGCTGGCGGACAACGGTGTCGAGGATCCCGATCAGCTCCGCCGCGGCAGGCTCGCCAGCGCAATCTACTACCCGCGCCACAAGGTGGCCGGCACCGCCGCCAACGCCCTTTACGAACTAGCGGGGAAATGACGGCGAAGCCGGGACTGCAAACGGCGAAGCCACAAGGTTTCCCTTGGGGCCTCGATGGTGGGCGCGGACCCTTTATATCCGGATGTCCGTTTTGCGCGCCTTAGCAGACCTGTCGCCGCAGGGCCCTGTAGGTCCGAGTATAGCCGAGGCTGTTGAAAAACTATTTTCAGGCCCGGCCAGCGCAACAATGATTCGTCCAGCCAGCCTCACAGGCAACAATGATTCACGCGCCTGACAATACCGATTCCATTATTGCGCACCTGGCTTCCCGCCTGGAGTTTTTCAACAGCCTCAGCCATAACCGGACGTCCGAGCTTAACTTGTTAGCAGTAAATTCTTTTATCGCCGCTATCTGTCTATCGCAATGATTCGTATGGGGCATTGCCGCCGGGCATCGCCAAACGCCAGTTACCCAACAATCTCATCTCGCAGCTCCCGCCGGCGCCGCAGAATTATGAACGGGCAATCGTCAACAATGATGTTTTGCTGGTGAACATCGCGGCGCAGATCGTCCACGACGTCCTCACTGGCGTGTTGAGGTAACCCGTCGAGCGGACGGCCGCGCAGTTGCGCTGGTCCCCGTGATGTTGGTAGGGTTTGGGAGGTCGAGTCGGGCCTCCCTTTTTTTAGCCCAGAGTTGGAGGACATGCGGGACGGCGCCGCCACAGGCATCGAGCTAACATGCCGCAAAACGGGGATGCGTGAACATTTGTTTCCATCCCCCGACTGGGCACTGTTCCTGGATGTTGACGGTACATTGTTGCATCTGGCGGAAACGCCTGAGGCGGTTGAGGTTAGCGACCATCTGCATGATGTGCTCGTGCGGCTGGCGCCGGCGCTCGGCGGGGCCGTCGCGCTGATCAGTGGCCGGCGAATAGAGGATCTGGATCGGCTGTTTGCGCCATTGCGGTTGCCTGTTGCCGGGCTTCACGGCCTGGAACATCGGGATGCGCAGGGCAATGTGCGCTTGCTGGGCAAAACGGAGATGCTGTCGCCCATGCGGGGGCCGTTGCGGGAATTTGCCGCCAAACATGACGGTGTATTGCTCGAGGACAAAGGGCGGACGCTCGCACTGCATTACCGGAAGGCGCCGCATATGGAGTCGCAGTCGCG
>JADFVY010000283.1 GCA_015222795.1 Pseudomonadota bacterium
GCTAGTGCGCGTAGCCTCGTCGTATCGCGCATAATCAGCTGGAAAATTTTCGGACATTCTGCGGACACCATTAACTTTCGCAAATCGAGCGGTTAGCGGTATTCCGTAATATATTGAAATATATTGGAGAAGCTGGTGCCGACGCGCGGATTTGAACCGCGGACCTACTGATTACGAATCAGTTGCTCTACCACTGAGCTACGTCGGCACGAAGCGCCGGGAACATAAGGCCTTGCGCGGTGGAGTGCAAGGGGTCGTTGCAGAGGTTTCAGGATTATCCGGCGCCGGCAATCTTCTTGCGAAGTACCAGTTCATTGCCGCCCCCCGGGCCAGCGGCGTGGGTCAGGCCATCGGTCAGAGTTGTGATCAGGTGGACCCCCATGCCACCGACCGGACGGTCATTCAGCGGCAGGCTGAGATCGGGTCTGGGCGCGTATTTCGGGTCGAAAAAGGGTGCCTGATCGACGATCCTCACCACAATCTCGTCGGCCTCGCGGAAAACTTCCACCGACAGGCCGCCCTCGCCATTGCCATAACCATGCTTGACGATATTGGTGGCAACCTCATCGACACAGACCTTCATGTCCTCGACGGCCATCCCGCCCAGGCCCAGCTCGCACGCGGAAATCCCGACGAAATCGCGAATTTCCGCCAAATTATCCAGTCGGGCCTTAAAATCCAACCGAAAGGTTTTCGCCAAGTCAGCCCCCCCCCCCCCGCGGGCTCGCTCAGAAGGAATCGACGGCCTGCTGCAAGTCGCCTGACAATATGGAGACGAAATTGTCGAAGCCGAGCGTTTTTACCAGCCGCCCGATTTCTTCGGAACAGTTGAGGATCTTCAGGTGGCCCGACCCGCCCTCCGGGTGCAGCGCCTGATATATCTTGTGAACCGAGCGAAAACCGGCACTGGACATGAAGCTGACCTTGCTCATATCGAGAATCAAATTTGCCGCCCCCGAATTAACGGCAATCGTCGCCGTATCTTCCAATTCGCCAACGCTGGCCGCGTCAACATGTCCGTCAATATGAATAACGGTAACCGGTACCTTCCCCGCCATGGTGGAAACGGTAATATCCAGTACTGAACTCATTGGCCATCAACCTCCCTGCTAAGTCCGTTTTGCCCTCGAAACATGCCGGGCATCCGCAGTTTACATGATTTATTAGAATGCCCTAAAGTCCGGTGTGGATCAAGGCGCAAGGTCCGGATTCACTCCACTAGGATTTGCGGGTAACCGCGAGCATCGTAACGTCGTCGAACTGCGGCGCGCCGGCCGCGTGACGATTGATCGCCACCGCCGTGCTCGCCACAAGACCGTCCGCCGACAACCCGCTGTTCAATACATGCCGGTTGAGCCTTGCAAGGGTATAGGATTCGCCCTGGGGGTTCACCGCATCCGTGGCGCCGTCGGTATAGCTGAACAATGTATTGCCGGGTTCGAGCCGGGATTCTTTTACATCGAAAGGAACCCCGGGAAACAGGCCCAGGGCCGGCCCGGAATTGCCCAGAGAGGCCTTGACGGCACCGTTATGTATGATGATCGGCTCTTCGTGGCCGCCATTAACATACAATAGATGGCCGGTTTTCGGATCCAGCAGCGCGAAGAAGACGGTCGCGAACATGCTCGTTTCGCCGTGAGTCCTGGCGATGTAGTTGTTGGCGAACTGGACGCTGTTCCTGAGCAGCGCCTCGGAGTAATCGGCCTGTTCGCCGACCGACGCCCTGGCGTCCGTGGCAAACTCCTCCGACGAGGAAGCGGCACGCAGCAGGCTGCGAAACAGGGTCATGAACAGGGCGGCGCCCACACCTTTGTCGCAGACATCGCCTATGACCAGCGCGATCCGGCCCGTGTTTTCGATTCGAAACACATCGTAAAAATCCCCCGCGACTTCCCGGGCCGCATGGAAATAGGCGCCGATTTCCCAGCCATCCTCGGCCGGCAGGGAAGATGGCAGGAATCCAGCCTGGATCTTCCGGCCAATCTCAAGTTCGCGTTCCATCGTTCTGCGCTGATGCGCGCCCTTGGTGAATTGCTCGGACCGCTCTCGCAACACACGGCAGAGGCTTTGCAGGATCAGCGCGTTGGCACCCAAATGTCTCGACATGATCCGCAAAATCGGATCGCGGTCCAGCCGCAGCACCTGCAGTTCGGTTTCGGCCGTTACCGACGCGGTGCAAAGCCCGTCTTCCAGTGTCGAAAGTTCGCCAAAGGTGTCGTGGGGGTTAAGGATCGCCAGAGTCAGTTCGCCGTCATGGACCTCGGCCCTGCCCTCGACAATGATATAAAACGAGCGCCCGGGCATGTCCTTTTTCAGCAGGGTTTGGCCCGCCGGGAGCGTCTCCAGAACGCCAGCATCGGCGAACTGCTCCAGCACGGTTTCGGTCGCGCCGGCAAAAAACTTGGCATGCCGCAAGGCATCCTTTTTCGATATGACTTCAGCAACCGGCAAATCGGGCCCCCAGTTTTTTCTAATATACCCGATAGAACCCGTTTAACGCCAGTCCCGGATGACGGCCTAATACCAAGGCTCGCTGATAAAGACTCATGTGACCGGTTTCCCATGGCCGCTCGTCAGGCGCGCTTCGCGCCGTGGCGCGCGCACCATAAGCGGAGCGCAACGCCGCGAGCGGCCATGGGAAACCGGCCTCCGGTGGGACTTGGCGGCCCTCCGGGTGCGTTGCGGCCCTTGACCGATGCGCAAGCATCGCTCCGCGGGCCGCGCCTGCCCGGCGGGCCGCCACGTCCCACC
>JADFVY010000284.1 GCA_015222795.1 Pseudomonadota bacterium
AATTCGTCGGCGAGCTGGAACTCGCTGGGCAGCATCTCGCCCGGCCGCCATTGCCCGGCGATCAGCCGCTGCATCATCAGCGCCTTGACCTGGGCATAGAGCGGTTGGGCGCGTGGGGCCTCAACGGTTTCGTGGTCGGGGTCGGGGGATCCATCCATGCCTCATGATAGCGCATAGCTTGACAACGGGCCATCTTTTATATCTTATATAAGACCTAAGATATATCAGGGACGGACAGCGCCCCTGTTCACCACACATCAAGACAAGAAGGGGAAGGCAGATGCCTCCGCATTTTCTGGTTCACAATCCCGAGGATTCCGCCGGCGTTATCGTCGTAGAGGACGCAACGGCCGGCATGGAGCTCGAGGGCTGGGTGATGGACACCGACGCGACCATCCATATCACGGCGCTCGACACCATTCCGATCGGCCACAAGGTGGCGATGGGCGACATCGCGAACGGCGACACCATCATCAAATACGGCCACGACATCGGCAAGGCCATCGCCGACATCAAAAAGGGCGGGCATTTGCACGTCCATAACGTCAAGACGAAGAGGTGGTAGGCATGGCGAATAGTAAATTCATGGGTTATCGCCGCGAGAACGGCCGCGTCGGCATCCGCAATCATGTCATCATCCTGCCGCTGGACGATCTGTCCAACGCGGCCTGCGAGGCGGTGGCCAACAATATCAAGGGCACCATGGCGATCCCGCATCCATACGGCCGCCTGCAGTTCGGCGCCGACCTGGACCTTCATTTTCGCACCCTGATCGGCACCGGCAGTAATCCGAACGTGGCCGCGGTCATCGTTATCGGTATCGAGCCGGGCTGGACCGGCAAGGTCGTCGACGGCATCGCCAAGACGGGCAAGCCGGTAGAAGGCTTCGCGATCGAGCGTAACGGCGACCACAAGACCATCGAGATGGCGTCGCGCAAGGCCAAGGAACTCGTTCATTGGGCGACCGAGAAGCAGCGCGAGGAAGCCGATATGTCCGAGCTCTGGGTCTCGGTCAAATGCGGCGAGTCCGACACCACCTCGGGCCTGGCCTCCAACCCGACCGTGGGTAATGCGATCGACAAGCTCGACCCGATGGGCGCCTATACATGTTTCGGTGAAACCTCCGAAATCACTGGCGCCGAGATGGTCTGCAAGACGCGGGGCAAAACGCCCGAGGTCGGCGAGAAATTCATGAAAACCTTCCAGGCCTACATGGACGAGGTCATCGAACCGCACAAAACCTCTGATTTGTCGGACAGCCAGCCGACCAAGGGCAATATCGAGGGCGGGCTGACCACCATCGAGGAAAAGGCCTTCGGCAATCTGGAGAAAATCGGCAAGAAGACCCAGTTTATCGACGTTCTGGAGCCGGCCGAGGAGCCAACGAAGGGCCCGGGCCTCTATTTCATGGACACCTCCTCGGCAGCCGCGGAATGCGTTACCCTGCAGGCCGCCGCCGGCTTCGTCGTGCACCTGTTCCCCACTGGCCAGGGCAACGTCATCGGCAACCCGATCGAGCCGGTTATCAAGCTAACCGCCAATCCGCGCACCGCGCGCGAAATGGCGGAACATATCGACGTGGACGTTTCGGGCATTTTGCGTCGCGAAATGACACTGGACGAAGCCGGTGACGCATTGCTGGAGATGACGCTCCGCACTTGTAACGGCCGCTATACCGCGGCGGAAGCGCTGGGCCATCGCGAGTTCGTGCTGACCAAACTATATCGCAGCGCCTGAGTCACCGGCGCTGAAATAAAAAAATCAGCTGGGGCGGCCTTGAAAATGGGCCGCCTCAACTGCTTGATGGCATGTTTCCTGCGTGCAATTGGGCCAAATCAATTACACACAACAGGAATTTTGCGATCATGAATATAGTTCGGCTGGAAGAAGAGCAAAAAATGGATACCGTCACCCTGAACCTGAACGATATGTACGGCCTGGCGCTGCGCGTCCTGATGAAAAGCGGGACCAGCGAAGAGAATGCCGGCCATGTCGCGACCGCGCTTGCCGTGGCCGAGTCCGATGGCCTGTCGGGCCACGGGCTGTCACGCCTGCCCAGCTATGCCGCGCAAGTACGCAGCGGCAAGGTGAACGGTCGCGCCGTGCCCTTGGTGAACGAACGCCCCGGCAAGGCGGTGGTCCAGATCAACGCCAAGAGCGGATTTTCCTTCCCGGCCATCGATCTTGCGATCGACAACATGGCCCCGCTGGCCGAAAAATTCGGTATTTCGGCGGCCGCGATCGCCCATTCCCACCATTGCGGGGCCCTGGGCTACCACGTGGAGCGTCTGGCCGAGCGTGGTCTGGTCGGCATCATGCTCGCCAACAGCCCGGCTGCAATTGCCCCTTGGGGTGGCAACAAGGCGTTGTTCGGCACCAACCCCATTGCCTTCGCCGCGCCACGCAACACCGGCACGCCGCTGGTGATCGATATGTCGCTCAGCAAGGTGGCGCGCGGCAAGATCATGGTGGCGGCGCGAACGGGTGAGCCGATCCCGGAGGGCTGGGCGGTGGACAGTGCCGGCCGGCCAACGACGAACGCAAAATCGGCAATGGGCGGAACCATGCTGCCCATGGGCGACGCCAAGGGCTCGGCCCTGGTGATGATGGTGGAGATCATGGCGGCGACCCTGACCGGGGCTAATTACGGTTACGAGGCCAGTTCCTTTTTCGAAGCCGATGGCAAGCCCCCGCATGTGGGCCAGACGTTAATTGCGATAGATCCCGGCGCTACCGTGGATGTCTTCACGGGCCATGGCTTCGCCGGGCGCATCGAGGCACTGATCTCGCAGATCAAGATACAGCCGGGCACGCATATCCCCGGCTCCCACCGCGAGGCCAAACGCCGCGACGCGCGATACAAGGGCGTGCAGGTGCCGGCCCAACTGCATCAGCAACTGACGATACTGGCGGGGGGCTGACCCAGTCAAAACATCGATTTGGCCCTTTCTCTGTTCGCGCGGGTTCAACACACTGGCCGCATGAAGGATCAGGCATCGATGTCTGTCAGACCGGCGCGCGAGGGAGAGGACGACGCGATCCGCGGCCTTGTTCGCCGCGCTTACGCCATGTATGTGCCGCGCATGGGCAAGGAGCCGGGACCCATGGTGGATGATTACGCCGCGCGGGTTGGGGAAGGCGCGGCTTATGTTCTGGAGCGCGATGGCGCCATTTGCGGGGCGCTGGTGTTGCTGGATTTCCCCGGTTACCTGCTGCTCGACAACGTCGCAATCGACCCGGCCTGCCAGGGTCGGGGGCTTGGCCGTATCCTGATCGCCTTTGCCGAGGGCGAGGCGCTGCGCCGCGGCTATCCGGAAGTCCGCCTCTATACCCATGAGACCATGACCGAAAACATCGCCATGTACCCGCGCCTGGGATACGAGGAATCCCACCGCGTCACCGAAAAAGGCTTCGCTCGCGTCTATATGCGCAAGAATATCGGGTAAGCGCTACTCCGGCAACAGCACGATCCTGGCCGCCGCCGTCGAGGTGCCGGACCGCAGTGCAAATGTCTTGCATAAATCGAACAAATAGGGAACGTTAGTCACCGGACCAAGCAATATCCTCCGGGGGGAACTCATGAGCCAAAGCGACAAGGCGAAGCGATTCAGGGCGCTGCACCAAAGGCAGGCCTCCTTCGTGATACCCAATCCCTGGGATGTGGGCACCGCGCGCATTCTCGCGGGTATGGGATTCGAGGCGCTTGCGACCACGAGCGCGGGACTTGCTTTCTCCCTGGGCCTGCCGGAAGGTTCGGTTTCGCGAGACCAGACGCTGACGCATTGTCGGCAGATCGTTGCGGCAACTGACCTGCCCGTTTCGGCCGATCTTGAAAAGGGGTTTGGCGATTCACCGCTGAGCGTCGCGGATGCCGTTCGCGCGGCCGCCGAAACCGGCCTCGTGGGCTGTTCCATCGAAGATCATACCAACCGCGGGGACGATCCGATTTTCGAGTTCGGTCTGGCGGTCGAGCGAATCGCGGCGGCCGCGGAAGCGGCGCGCAGCCTGCCACACGATTTCATTTTAACCGCCCGCTGTGAAAACTTTCTGTGGGGACGGCCTGATCTCGACGACACGATCAAGCGCTTGCAGGCGTTCGAAACCGCGGGCGCTGACGTTTTGTATGCTCCGGGCCTCCATGACCTCGACACCATTCGAACGATGTGCGGGGCGCTTTCGAAGCCGGTCAATGTGGTGATGGGAATGCCGGGTGCGACCTTCGGGGTCGCGGACCTTACCGGCGCGGGAATCGTGCGCATCAGTGTCGGATCGGCGCTTTGCCGCGCGGCATTCGGCACGTTCGTCGAGGCGGCGAAGGAAATCAGGAAGTCGGGAACTTTCGGATTTGCCGACAACGCCATCGGTTTCTCCGAACTGGAGAATTATTTTCGGGAGTTTACGGACACCCGAGAGAGCGACTCATAGGGCCGTCGCAGGCAGCACTCTTCGGTCGGCTTACCCCCGCCCTACTCCGGCAGCAACACGATCTTGGCCGCCGCGGTGCGGCCGGCGTCGAGGTCCTGAAATGCGGCCGGGCCGTCCGCCAGGGGGCGATGTTCCACCCAGGAGAGATCGCCCAGCGCGCCGCGGTATAGCGCGTCGGCCGAGGCGCGCAGGTCGGCGGTGGTGTACGTGTAAACGCCGATGAAACTGAGTTCCGCCAGGGTGATCTTGCGCACGTCGATCTCGCCCGAGGAATCCTGTAACCCGACATGCATGACGACCCCGCCGGGCCGGGCCGCGTGGATGGCCAGCTCGCGGGTTTTCGGCCCGCCGACGCAGTCGAAGACGATATGGGCGCATTGGCCCGCCGGGTTCGTGTCCGCGGGATCGAAGCAGGCGACCCCCGCCTTGGCCGCGGTTTCGCGTCGCAGCTTGTTGGTTTCGGCCAGTCGGACCATGCGGGCGCCCCGCGATTTCAGGACCAGCGCGGTTAGCAATCCGACCGCACCGCCACCGATTACCATGGCGTTGCATTCCGCCAGCGGACGCCACGATGCGCGCGCGCCCAGATCGACCGCATGCCACGCTGTCGCCGTCGGCTCGGTCAATGCCGCCTGCGCCGGCTCCATTCCCTCAGGCAGGTCGACCAGGCAATGTTCCGGAATCGTCACATATTGCGCATAGGCGCCGGCGCGGGTCATTCCGATCATGGTACGGTTTTCACACAGATTGCCGCGCCCGGTCAGGCAATAGCCGCAATGGCCGCAGGTAATCAGCGGGTTCATGGTCACACGCCGCCCCACGCCCTCTCCACCAACCACCTCGCCGGCGGCCTCGTGTCCCAGGATCAACGGCGGCACGCGGCGCGAATCATGCCCGTGCCAGGCATGCATGTCCGACCCGCAAATCCCCACCGCATCGATGCGCACCAGCGCCTCGCCCGGCGCGGGGGTTGGGTCCGGTTCGTCCCGGTAATCGAGCGTCTGCGGCGCCGTGTAGACGAGGGCTTTCATATGGGCACGCCTCTATTTCGCGGTAAACCCGCCATCAATGAATATGACTTGCCCGGTAATATAGTCCGAAGCCGGGGCCGACAGGAAGACCGCAAGCCCATCAAGGTCGTTCAATTCTCCGTTCCTTCCCATGGCGGTCTGGGCCGCCAGGGCTTCCGGCCGTCCCTGGTCCTCATAAACCGGCGCGGTCAGTTCCGTCGGGAAGAAGCCCGGCGCGATGGCGTTACAGGTGATGCCGTCGCGCGACCATTCCACGGCCATGGCGCGGGTCAACTGCCCGACGCCGCCCTTCGACGCACCATAGGCGATGCTGGCGGGAAATGCGCGCACGGTCTGCAGAGAGGCGATGTTGACGATGCGTCCGCGGCCCTTTTCCTTCATGGCGGGAACCAGCGCCCGCGACAGGAAGAAGGGCGTGGTCAGGTTGATGTTCAGGGTCCGGTTCCAGCTTTCCGGCGTCACCTCGGCCGCCGATTGGCGAACGTTGATCCCCGCCGCATTCACCAGTATATCCGGCGCGCCGAAGGGCTGGGTGGCCTTGGCCGCGACCTCATCGAGCTTGCCGATATTCTCCAGGTCAGCCTGCAGGCACGCCGCATTGCCACCGCCCGCCTCGATCCCGGCCTTTGTCTCTTCCTGCTTTTCCAGTCGCCGCGCCGCCACCACGACCCATGCCCCCGCGCCGGCCAGCGCGATGGCGATGCGCTGGCCGATGCCAGATCCGCCGCCGGTGACCAGCGCGACGCTACCGGTCAGGTCGAATTGGTCCGTCATGCCGCTTCGGTATCGAAATTCGTATCCGGGAAATATTTACGCAGTCGGTCGTCGCCGGTCCGTGCATGGGCCTCCATGCCTTCCAGGCGCGAGATGCGGGCGGTTACCGCGGCGACCTCTCGGTTGGCCTCCTCGGTCATGCGCTGGTAGGTGACGGTCTTGATGAACTTGCCAACCGACAGCCCGCCGGTATAACGCGCCGCGCCCTTGGTCGGCAGGATATGGTTGGTGCCGCTGCATTTGTCGCCGAAGGCCACCGTGGTTTCCTCGCCGACGAACAGCGAGCCGTAGTTCTTCAGCCGCGCCAGCCACCAGTCCAGGTCCGCTGCCTGTACTTCCAGATGCTCGGCGGCGTACGCGTCGGAAACCTCGGCGGCTTCCTCGCGGCTGTCGCACAGCACCACCTCTCCATAGTCGCGCCAGGCGGCGGTGGCGGCGTCACGCTGTACGTCGGGCAGGGCGTTGATCACCGCTTCCATGCGCGCCATCGTGGCCTCGGCAACTCCCCGGTCCAGCGTGATCAGCCAGGCTGGAGTATCCGGCCCGTGTTCCGCCTGCCCCACCAGGTCGGAGGCGAGTATGTCCGGGTCGGCGGATCCATCGGCGATGATGGCGATCTCGGTGGGCCCGGCGAACAAATCGATGCCGACGCGCCCGAACAGCAGGCGCTTGGCCTCGGCGACGAAGCGGTTGCCGGGCCCGACCAGGATATCAGCGGCTTTGCCGCCAAACAGCCCGAAGGCCATGGCCGCGATGCCCTGCACGCCGCCCAGTGCCAGGATTGTATCGGCGCCGCATAGGTCGGCGGTGTAGAGGATTGCCGGCGGCACGCTTTGGCCTTTCTGCGCGACCGAACAGGCGATCACATTGTCGACGCCGGCCACCTTGGCCGTGGTGACGCTCATAATGGCCGAGGCCACATGGGAATAGCGCCCGCCGGGGATGTAGCAACCCGCCGTCGATACCGGGATCAGCTTCTGGCCGGCGAACAGGCCGGGCGACAGTTCGGTCTCGAATTCAGTCAGGCTGGCGCGCTGCGCCTCGGCGAATTTACGTACGCGCTCATGGGCAAATTGCAGATCGTCGCGCAGCCGTTGCGGCACCTTGTCGGCGGCCGCCGCGATCTCGTCGCGTGACACCACGATGTCGCCGGTCCAGCCGTCCAGGCTTGCCGCATAATGGCGTACGCGGCCCTCGCCGCCGGCCTCGATATCGGCCAGCATTTCGGCAACGATGCGACGGGTGTCGTCCTCGCCGGTGGCGGAGGTTTTGGTCGCTTTCTTCAGATATTCGACAGCCATGTTCCGTGGTCCTGTACAGATTAAGGCCTAGCGGAGATATTCCGGAATGGCCCAGAGTGAAACCTCGGGAATGAAGGCGATCAACAGCACGACCACCAGCATCGCCAGTACGTACGGCACGGCATGTCGCGCGATGCCCAGCACCGATTGCCCGGTTAGCCCCGAGAGTACGAAGAGATTGAGCCCCAGCGGCGGGGTGATGAAACCGACGCCAAGCGAGGTCACCATGAAGATGCAGAACTGTATATCGTTCATGCCGATCTCCTGCGCCAGCGGCAGCATGATCGGCGACAGAATCACGATGTTCGGCGTGGTTTCCATTACGCAACCCGCGGCGATGAATATACCCAGCATCATGAGGACGATCATCGTCGGATCGCTGGTTACCGTCGTGATGCCCTGAACGAAGGTCTGGGGCACTTCCAGCGCGGACAGCACCTGTGCCAGCGGCAGCGCGAAGGCGATAATCGGCACGATCACCCCGTTTACCTTGGCCGAGCTTTCCAGCATTTTCGGGAAATCCGCCAGTGTCAGCGTGCCCTGCATCATGCCGATGGCGATGGTGGTAACGACCGCGACGGCCGCCGCCTCGGTCGGCGTAAATATTCCGGAATAGATGCCGCCCAGGATGATGAAGGGGATCATCAGGGCGAACTTGCCGTCCCACACCGCCTTGCCCCAGCGGACGAAGGAGAATTGCGCGCGGCTGTGCTCGTAGCCCCTGCGCCGGTTAATGATGACGTTGGTGATCATGATCGAGATCATGATCATCACGCCGGGAACGGCGGCGGCCAGAAACAGCGTCGAGGCCGAAATGCCCAGCACCAGGCCGATGATGATATAGGCGATCGAGGGCGGAATCAGGATTCCCGTGCAGGACCCGGCCGCCACCACCGCGCAGGCATAAGGCAGGGGATAGCCGCTGTCGGTCAGGCGCTTGATGGTAATGCGCCCCACCGCCGCCGCCCCGGCCGCGTCGGAGCCCGAAATACAGGCAAAGAAGCCGCAGCCCAGCACGGTCGAGGTGCCAAGGCCGGTGCGCAGACTGCCCATCGTCGCCTCGGCCACGTCGAGTAGCTTGTTGGACAGGCCCGACCGCACCAGTACGTCGCCGGTCAGGATGAACAGCGGAATGGCGATCAGCGCGAAGGAGTCGATGCCGGAAAACAGCGCCTCGCCGAACAGGGTCAGCGGCAGCACCTCGGTCATCATTAGCAGCGCAATCGCCGCGACGCCCAGCGAGACCCATACCGGCACCGCCATGGCAAACAGCAGCACCATCAGCAGCAGAGGCAGTCCGATCGCCCAGCCAAGCTCGGTGGAGGCCTCGGGAATTCCATACATGTTGTACATTGTCCGGGCTTCCTAATCGAACAGCTTTTCGCCCGTATAGGGCGGGCGTCCGGCGCGAATGTCGCCGATATCGCGGATAATCGACTGCACCAGCCGGAACATTACCAGGCTGAATCCCAGCGGCACCGCCATCAGGAACCAGACCCGCACGATGCGCAGGCCGTCGGTGACATTGCTGAATTTCCACGAAATCAGAACCGGGTCCATCGACCAGTAGATCGCGAAACAGGCCAGCACCGCAGTCAGGATGTCGCCGAACAGGTACAGCGCGGCGACTCCGCGCGGCGGCAGGTAATGCATGATGACATCGATGCGAATATGGGCGCGCTCCCTGACCGCCACCGCCGCGCCGATCCACACCAGATAGATGAATGCGTAGCGCGCCGTCTCTTCGCCCCAGACCGAGGAATAGAGCAGCACGAAACGCCGCACGACCTCGGTGAAAATGGCCAGCACGATGAAGCAATAGAGGATCAGCAGGAGAAACCGTTCTCCATGCTGGTCGAGTTTTCGTAACAGGTTGAGCATTCAAAGATTCCCGAACAGCGGCCGAGTGGCGGCATCCTTCGACAGGCTCAGGATGAGGGTGTTCTTCTCTCTCTAACTACACACCCCTCATCCTGAGCCTGTCGAAGGGTGTGCCGGCGAGGAAAATCGCCGCTCGCCGATGCAACGAAAATGGAGGGCCGCCACCGCGACAGCCCCCCATCGAGATCGAGCCTAAACGTCGTGGACGGTGTATTTGCTCTGCGTGTTCGCGGCTTCAAACAGCTTGTCGAAGGTCGCGATCGAGCCGCCGAGTTCCTTCTTCCATTCGTCCCATTCCTTGCGCTGCTGGCCAGCGGCCTCGACCCACTGGGCATATTCGTCGTCGGTCAGCGAATGGTATTTCACGCCGGCCTTGGCCATTTCGGCCATGGCGAATGCGCGGCTTGCCGGCACCTGGGCCAGATTCTGCTGGAAGGTGACCTCGCTGGCGAAATCGATGCCTTCCTGCACGTCCTTGGGCAGGCTGTTGAACCATTCCAGATTACAGGAATAGACCTGGCTGTCGGGTACCGAGCGGTTGAACGTGACCCAGGACAGAACATCCTTGAAGCCGAAGGCGTACAGCGCCTCGACCGCCGGGTCCAGCGCATCGGCCACGCCCTGCTTGATCGCCGAGGGGGTTTCGCCCCACGCCACCGGAGTCGGGTTGGCGCCGAGCAGACGATAGAACTGCTGCAGGATCTTCGAGCCCGGCACGCGGAACTTGATGCCCTTCATGTCGTCGGGCGTGCGGAACGGCTCGTCGTCGAGGCCCCGTCGCTTGGAGGCCGTGCGCGGATCGATGCAGAAATAGAACAGCGGCTTGAAGCCCTTGGCCTCGACCCGGCTGTTCACTTCCTTCTGCCAGGCGTCCGAGGTGACCAGGTTCACGAAGCGCTGATTCTCGCCGCACCAGTAAGGCAGATTGATCATGTCGACCGCCGGCGCGAAGGGCGCGAAGTTCGACAGCGAATGCTGAGCCGCCTGGATGGTGTTGGCCTGAACCTTCTCCACCAGTTTGGTGCCGGTGCCGATCTCTCCGCCCGGCGCCAGCTTCACATAGACCTGGCCGTTGGTCAGGTTCTGGATGTTTTCCTTCAGGTTCAACTGCATGATCGGATAGGACCGGGTGGTGCCGATCTTGTAGGCGGTGCCGATCGTCATGGTGTGCTTGGCGGCCGCTTTACGGTCTTTTTCCTCGGCCGCCGTTTGCGCCGCGGCGGGTTTGCTCAACGCCCCGGCCCCGGCCGCGACCACGGCGGTGGTGAAGCCTAAAGTGGCCGCGGTACGCATGAAATCTCGGCGGTCCTGCCCTTCCATCGATTTCATCGGGCGTGTTTCGTCGTCTTTATGGTCAGTCATGGTGTTAATCCTCCCTGGTTTTCCATGAACGCTACGAATTGCCGGACTGCCCCTTTTCCCGCCCCAGAGCAGCCAGCATCAAAAACACAGCCGCCACCAGAAGAAGCAGGAATTCGGGAACATCGCCCAGCAGGAACGGCAAGTCCCATCCGAACTGAATGTTGGCCTTGCCTAAAAGAACATTGAGGGTGAACAGGGCGAACAGGATGAAGAAGACGACCAGAAAACCGCGCCCCTTGCGGTTGGCGCCGCCGGTTCCGTTGGTCTGGTCCTGTTCCGGCCGCGTCGTCAAGTCGAGGCTCTCCCGGTTCATCGCCGCAGGGTTTCATCCGCCCCGAGGCTGGTTGCGCCTTTAGCAAAGATGTGAAAGCGCTTTCACGTTAATGGCGATACTAACGGAAACAGGGGGCGGGTTGTCAAATGGTTTCTACGCATGTAGCGTGAACGGATCGGGAATATTGCATGTAATATACTGTTATTATACGATTAAAAATAATCTTGCGCTACCAACGCCGTACAGGCACGCTAGAGACATGGAGCCGAAATCAACCAGAAAGCGATTTCACGTCGCACAGGGCGCTGGCGAAAAACAGGTGAAACTGTCCGACGTCGCGGCGCTGGCCGGGGTGTCGCCGGCGACCGCCAGCCGGGTGCTGAACCGCCCCGAAAAGGTCGGCCGGGAAATGCGCGAGCGGGTCCAGGCCGCCGCCGCCACGCTGGGCTACGTACGGGACGCCGCAGCCCGGGCGCTGGCCTCGCGCCGTTCGCGCACCATCGGCGCGGTGGTGCCGACGCTGGACAATCCGATCTTCGCGACCGGCGTGCAGGGGCTGGAATCGCGGGCGAACGAGCGCGGATATTCGCTGGTGGTGGCCAGTTCCGACTACCGGGTCGACAAGGAATTGCGCCAGGCCACGATGCTGCTGGAACGCGGTATCGAGGGGTTGATGCTGATGGGCACCGAACATCACCCCTCGCTCTACGCCCTGATGAAAACGCGCGGCGTGCCCCATGTGAACAGCTGGGTGAACGAGGGCGACGCGGAACATCCCTGCATCGGTTTCGACAATGTCGAGGCCGCCACGCGGCTGACCAACTACCTGCTCGACCTCGGCCATCGCCGCTTCGCCATGATCGCCGGCGTCGCCAAGGGCAACGACCGGGCGGCGGCCCGGGTTGAAGGCGTGCGCGCGGCGCTGACGGCGGATGGCGTGGCGCTGGAAGAGGGCCGCTTCATCGAAATTCCCTATGGCGTGCGCGAAGGGCGCGACGGGCTGCGCGCGGTGCTGGCGGGCGATCCCGCCACGCGCCCCACGGCGGTGATCTGCGGCAACGACCTCTTGGCCTTCGGCGCCATGTTCGAGGCCGCCGCCATGGGGCTGGATGTGCCGGGCGACCTGTCGGTGGTCGGTTTCGACGACACCGAACTGTCCAGCCACATCCCGCCCGGCCTGACCACCATGCATGTGCCCTCGGTCGAAATGGGCAAACTTGCCGCCGACTACCTGGTCAACCGCATCGAAGACCAACCGGTGCGCCACCGCACGCGGGTGGAAGTGCGCCTGGTGGTGCGCGGCTCAACGGCGCCGCCGAGGGGGTGAGGGGTCACGGCGGATCAAGCGGGTGGACCACAGAGACACAGAGAGGGCGGTGATTCGGCGTTTTTGCCGGTTAGCGCCACGCGCCTCGGCAAGGATTAAAGAATAAGGGGATATGGGGATAAGAAGGGGGTTGAGGGGAGCAGTTTCGACGTTGCAACTGCTCGCCTCATCCCCTTTCATCTCCATATCCTCTTAAACTTAAAGCGCTGCGCGGCGGCGGGACTTTGCAAGGGCAGGCTATGCCAATATCAGGGCCGGGCCTTCCCTGCCTGGATCAGGGTCTTCATAATTTCCTGCGCGAGTATTTCGCTGCATCGGATGGTCAGGGTATGCCCCGAAGCGACCAGGATCAAACGACCGCGTCGCGAGTCATGCTGGACATCTTCCAGCCGCGCCAGATCCAGCTCTTCACGCCGTAAACCGAACGGGCTGCCTCGCTGCACAACCCGCCGGTCGGTCACAATAACCCGCCACCGCCCGAACCAGCAGGCCAACACAAACGTGTCCAGCGGGACGAAAAACAGCACCAAACCGGCGAATACGATCAATTCGGGCCAGGGGTATTCCAGATATTCGGGCGCAACAGTCAGGCCCAGGATTATCGCCGCCGGCGCGAACAAAAACAGAGATAACGACAAGACAGGAGGGTCCCACTTCCCGGCGTCGCTGTACAGCAACGTCTCGCCATTCTGTAGCGAAAAATCGGGCCGTGGCATCAGCGTTCGGCCTCGGGGCCGTCAGGGCTTTTGCTTTCCGGGGCACCGGTCAGCAGGGCGTGCAGTTCGTACGAATCGCCGCCCGCTTCGATCCGCATTTCCCGGTCGCCGGAACGCACGATAACGATCGGGATGTCGTTTTCGACTTCCTTGATTTCCTCGCGCAGCATTTCCTCGTAACCCGTCCGCCAGAAACCCTTGCGGTACATAATGCGCCGGTCGGTAACGGCAATTTTCCATCGGGCAAACAGATAGAAGGGCGCGCCATAAAACGGGCCGATCGCCACAAAGGTCCAGAGATTGCGCCACAGCGCCTCGGTGGCCTCCCCGCCATGCCGAAACCCGATAAAGAGCAAAACAATCACGGTCGGTTGGAAACCCATGAATATCGCCCACAACAAGGCGTTACGTCGCGGGATGTGCCAGACTAGTTTCTCACCCGGCTCAAGGATTCTACTCAAGAACTCCTTCACGACACACCCCCATTTCCGGCGCCGCCGGGCACGGTCTCTTCCGGTCCGATTTCCTCCTCCTCTTCATCATCCTCGTCCCTACGGTCATCCGCGCCCCTCCTGCCGGTGGCGTAGTTCCAGATCGTGCGGGGGATTGTGTAGGGCAGCAGGATGGTGTCGAAGACGAAGGAAAAGGGCAGATCGATAAACCCGCCATGGGCGAAGGC
>JADFVY010000285.1 GCA_015222795.1 Pseudomonadota bacterium
CACGCCGAGGAAGGCGATTACGAGGCCGCCTGGCGGCAGCTTGTGACCGACAATCCGTTCCCGGCGGTGGAGGGCCGAGTCTGCTATCATCCCTGCGAGGGCGCCTGCAACCGCGGCCAGCTCGACGAGGCGGTGAGTATCCACGCCGTCGAGCGATTTCTGGGCGACGAGGCGCTGAAGCGGGGCTGGAAGATCGAGCCCGGGGCGCCGACCGGCAAGCGCGTCCTGGTCGTCGGCGCCGGACCCAGCGGCCTTTCCGCCGCCTGGCACCTGCGGCGCAAGGGGCACGATGTCACGATCCACGATGCCGGCCCCATGGCGGGCGGCATGATGCGGTTCGGCATTCCGAAATACCGCCTGCCGCGCGATATCCTGGATGGCGAAATTGCCCGGATCGTCGATATGGGCGTCACCATAAAGCTTGATTCCAAAGTCACCGACATTCCGGCCATGATGAAGGATGACGGCTTTGACGCCGCCTTCGTCGCGGTAGGCGCCCATCTGGCCAAGCGCACCGACATTCCCGCGCGCGAAGCCGGCAAGATTTTCGATGCCATCAGTGTTCTGCGCGACATGGAGACCGACGAGGAGCCGCCATTGCTGGGCCGCCGGGTAGTGGTCTATGGCGGCGGCAACACGGCGCTCGACATGGCGCGCACCGCCAAACGGCTGGGCGCCGCCGAAACGCTGGTGGTTTACCGCCGCACCCGCGAACAGATGCCGGCCCACGATATCGAGCTGGAAGAGGCGCTGGACGAAGGCATCATCCTGCACTGGCTGACGACCATCAAACAGATCGACGGCACTACCTTCACCGTAGAGAAAATGGCGGTCGACGAAAACGGATGGCCGCAGCCGACCGGCGAGTTCGAGACGCTGGAGGCCGACACGCTGGTCCTGGCGCTGGGCCAGGCGGTGGATACCAGCTTCCTGAAGACGATCCCCGGCGTGGCGATCACCGACGACGGGGTGATCGATGTCGACGATACCATGATGACCGGGTTTGCCGGGCTGTTCGCCGGCGGCGACATGGTGCCGGCCGAACGCACGGTCACGGTGGCCATCGGGCATGGCAAGAAGGCGGCCCGCAATATAGATACCTGGCTGCGCGGCGAACGATTTGTGCCGGTCGTCAACGACAGGCTCGCCGACTATGAGCGGCTCAACGCCTGGTACTACACGGACGCCCCGAAGACCGTGCAGCCGGCGCTGGCCCTGGCCCGGCGGCGGACCAGTTTCGACGAAATCCACGGCGGGCTGGACGAGACCAACGCTTTGTTCGAAGCGCGGCGCTGCCTGTCCTGCGGCAACTGCTTTGAATGCGATAATTGTTACGGCGTCTGCCCGGACAATGCGGTGATCAAGCTGGGCCCTGGCAAGCGCTTCGAATTCAACTACGACTTTTGCAAGGGCTGCGGCCTATGCGCCACCGAATGCCCCTGCGGCGCCATCGACATGGTGGCCGAGACCATCTGAGCAATTGCCGGTCGATGAGGAGGATAAAGCCATGAGAGTCGAGTTCGTAATTATTCCGCGGATAGGCGAGGAACCCGATCACGGTCTGGCATTTGAAATGCCGGGCATGCCGCAAAAGGGCGACTACGTGACCATAACCCGGCCGGAGCAGGCTGGCGCTGCAAGTTTCATCGTGCGCCGGGTCCACTGGATGCTGGATTCCCCAGGTCATGCGACGGCCCGGTGCGGTGCCCGGCCGGTTACGGGAAAAACGAATTCGGTGATTGTCGAGTGCGAATTCGAGCCCGGTCCCTATTCATCCGAGGAACATAAGCCGGTGCCATAGCGACCCTTGATATTGTCCGGTTCAATCCGCCCTTCGCAGTGCCCGTCCCGGCCGTGCGCCGGTCGGCTTGCCGGCGTCCAGCGCCAGCTCGCCGTTGACCATCACCATCTCGATGCCGGCGGCGGGCTGGGTGGGGGCTTCGAAGGTTGCGCGGTCGATGATGGCCGCGGGGTCGAAGAGGGTGAGGTCGGCGA
>JADFVY010000286.1 GCA_015222795.1 Pseudomonadota bacterium
CATCGAACCGCGGAGGGCTCTGCCATGAAGCATTTGAAGCCGCTTAACAAAAAGGCGCGGCTGTTGGAAAAGGCGGCCGACGAAGGCAAGGCCGAAGAGGTCCATGCCATGCAGACCATTGCCGGCTGCGCCTCGACCCTTGATCCCGGATGGGAAGTCGACCCGCTGGGCGGCGTGGCTTGGCTATGCCAGCCGATGGAGGCCGATCTTTACGGTTGCTCCGACCCATGCTGGTGGCCGGCACAGGTGCCCGATACGCTCACCACCTATCCGGATTGGAGCAACGGCGCCGATTCGGCGCAACGCGACTGGCGCGCCCTGCAGGCCGTCTTCCCGAAGAACAAGTAGGCCCAACAATGACAAAATTGACAGGGGGGCAAATGTACAGGCTGACACTCACCGCCTTAGCGGCGGCAATCATCGCGGTTCCCGCATGGGCCGGCAGCGTCCAGGCCAAGGAATATATCCTGACGGCGGTCAAGCCGGACAAACTGGTCATGGTCGACCTCGCGGCCCGCGAGGTCGCAAAGACCTACACCATTCCCAACGCGACGCCCGGTGTGCTGACCATCACGCCGTCGCCGGACGGCAAGGTTGCCTATACGCTGATCAATCGCTGGGAAAGCATCAGCGGTATCGACCTGGATAGCGGCAAGGAGGTTTTCCGCGCCGACTTCAGCGAGGGCGACATTCGCACCAAGGGCATGTTCGGCATGACCATCAGCCCGGACGGTAAGGAAATCTTTATCGTCCAGTCCCCGGTCCGGCTCGGCGCCGGCGAATATGAGGTCATGGACACCCATATCGCGGTTTATAATACGGCCGATGGCATCGGCGCCAAACCCGTGCGCAAGCTTCCCGTGCCGCGCCGCACCGCGATCCTGACCAATTCGACCGACGGCAAGAAGCTCTATGCGGTCAACTGGGACGTCACCGTCATCGACAGCCAGAGCGGCGAGGTTCTCGGCGTCCACAAGATCCGCAACTGGGGCCGCAAGGACCATAGTGAACCGGATGTGCTGGACGTGTGGCCACAGTGGGAACAGGCGAGCATATTCTCGACGCCCTACTACGCGGTGCGTACGGATGTGGCCATGGACCATCCCGAGGCCTTCCAGACCGGCATGCTGACGCTGGATCTGGAAAGTGGCGATTTCAATATGGAGAATTTCGAGCCGACCGCGGCGATTATCTTCTCCACAGTCGTCAATCCGGTGCGCCGCAACGAGGTCTACGGCGTCTACACGACGCTTACCAAGATCGACATCGATAAGGACGTGCTGGTCAAGCGCATCGATCTGGAGCACACTTACTACACGATCAACGTGTCGGGTGACGGCAAGGAAATCTATGTCGGCGGCACGATGAACGATATTTCGGTCTATAATTCCGAAACGCTGGAAAAAATCGGCCGGATCGAAATGCCCGGCGGCGCGGATCAGGCTTTGGCCTCGATGCGGGTCATCCAACGATAAACGGAAAGAGGCCAACCAATTTGAAGGACCGCCGGCAGCGGCGCATGGCATGAACGGCGAAGACAAGGCTTCCCCCGCAAAAAGCAGAGCAATGGCGGGTAACAGGGGTGAGGCCATTCGCTGGCTGGCAGGTTTTGTCAGACCCCATGTAGCGCGATTGTCGGCGGTCCTTTTTCTTTCCTTCCTGGCGACCGCCCTGTCGCTCGCCCAACCCTTCATAACGCGCTACCTGATCGACGACGGCCTGCTGGGCGGCAACATGGCTGTCATTTTGATGCTCTGCGGCGTACTGCTGGTGGCGGCCATCGTCAGCACCCTGCTGTCGGGCGTCAACCGCTGGCAATATGTGGACCTGTCGGCCCGCGTCCTGTTCGCGCTGCGCGAATCGGTTTTTGCCCATCTGCAGCGCCTGTCGCCGGCCTGGTACGCGCGGGCGCGCGGTGGCGACGTGCTGCAGCGGCTGGACGGCGACGTCGCCGAAATCCAGCGCTTCGCCATCGATGCGCTGCTGTCCCTGGTCAACGGCATCATCGCGCTGACCGGCACGCTGGTGCTGATGGCTATGCTGAACTGGAAGCTCTCGCTGCTGGCCCTGGCGATCATCCCGGC
>JADFVY010000025.1 GCA_015222795.1 Pseudomonadota bacterium
ATCGCCCGGGACAAGGCCGAGGCGGCGAACATCGATAACGTCGGTTTCGAATGCGCCTCCATCGACAAATACGACCAGCCCGACGAAAGCCTAGACGCGGTGATGGGGCACAGTATTCTGCATCTGCTGGACAACAGGGAACAGGTCATCGCCAAGTTTCACCGGATGCTGAAACCGGGCGGCGTCTTCGTTACTAGCACGGCATGCATCGGCGAATCGATGAAGCTGTTCAGGCTTGTCGCGCCGATATTGACTTTCCTTGGTTTGATCCCGCTGATCGGATTCTTCACCGTAAAGGAACTGGAAGCCAGCATGACAGAGGCAGGCTTCAAGATCGATTACAACTGGCAACCGGGCAAAAACAAGGCCGTGTTCATCGTGGCGTCAAAGGCCGGAAGCGCGTGAATCCTTCGTTGGAAAACCGGGGCAGGCCGCCCGCTTTTTCCCGGCCGTTGTCCGCGAACAGGCACAGTGCAGTGGGGGCCTGTGTAGAACAGGGTCGCGAAACACGCCACGGTCGAACCGGTCGGGTTCCTACTGGATAGGCTCGTCGAACTGCCGCCCTATCATTACGGAGCGGTGTTCCGGCTTCAGGATTGAGGCGGCGCGCCAACACCTTCGGCCAGATACTCTCTCGACAGGTTGAAATAGAGTTCGGCGAGCCGGTCGATCTCGGCATGTTCCGCGTCGGTCAGCTTTCGCATGAAGCGGGCCGGGCGGCCGGCCCATAATTCGCCCGATGGGATGCGCTTGCCCGGCGTGACCAGCGCGCCGGCTGCCACCATTCCATAGCTTTCGACCACCGCGCCGTCCATTACGCAGGCATTCATGCCGACGAAGCTGTCGGGTTCCAGAATACAGTCATGCAGCAGTACCATATGGCCGATGGTACAGCGGTCGCCGATCAGCGTCCCCTGCCCCTTGCTGGAGACGTGGATCACACTACCGTCCTGAAGGTTAACCTTCTCGCCGATGCGGATGACATTGACGTCGCCGCGCAACTGGCAGCCCAACCAGATACTGCTGCCCGCCCCGATCTCGATATCGCCCGCCAGATTCGAGCCGGGCCCGATGAAGGCCGTCGGGTCGATCCGGGGCATAACGCCCCGAAAGGGCACTATGCTCACACTCACGGGAACAGCGCTTCCTGTTCCAGTCCCATGACCTCCGGCAGGCCGCACATGACGTTCAAGTTCTGGATTGCCTGGCCGGACGCGCCTTTTACAAGATTGTCGATGGCCGCCAGCAGGATGGCGCGGCCCGGCACGCGGTCGGGGAAGACGCCGAGCAGGCAATGGTTCGATCCGCGCACGTCGCGGGTCGCCGGCGACCGGCCCGCCGGCAATACATGGACAAATGGCTCCGGGTCATAACGCGCGGCCAGCGCCACCCGCAGGTCCTCGGCATCGGCGCCGGCGGCGAGCGATACATAGATCGTCGCGAGGATTCCCCGGTTCATCGGCATCAGATGCGGCGTGAAGGTAACGGTCACGGGCTTGCCGGCGGCCACGGCCAGTTCCTGCTCGATCTCGGGCGCGTGGCGATGCGTTCCCACGGCATAGGCATGAATGCCCTCGCTGACCTCGGTATGAAGACTGCCCTGTTTCTCCGCCCGCCCGGCGCCGCTGATCCCGGATTTGGCGTCGATGATGATGCCCTCATGGGAAACAAGCCCGCCCTCTAGCAACGGCATAAGCGGCAGTTCGGCGGCTGTCGTATAACAGCCGGGATTGGCAACCAGGCGCGCGCCCGCGACTTCATCCCGGTAGGCCTCGGTCAGCCCGTAAACCGCTTGTTTCTGCAATTGGGGCGCCTGATGCTCGCCGCCATATGTGGCGGCGTAGACGGCAGTGTCGCGCAGCCGGAAATCGGCCGACAGGTCGCATATTTTCAGGGTTTCCGGCAGGCCGGCGATCACCTTCTGGGTGGTGGCGTGCGGCAGGCAGCAGAATATGAAATCCAGCTTGCTCCAGTCGGCGTCGTCGATCTTCACCAGATCGGGCAGGACCAGCCTGGCCAGATGCGGGAATACGTCGCCCAACGGTTTGCCGGCGTGGCGGTCGGCGGTCAACAGCGCAATTTCCACGCCGGGATGGCGCACCAACAGACGCACCAGTTCCGCCCCCGTATATCCGCTGGCCCCGAGAATACCGACTTTCAGTTTTGTGGCTGTCATGATCCACTCCTAAACCCTGTTACGCAAAAACAAAAGGACGCCCCTTCGGGACGTCCTGTGGTGACCAGGCCCGTTCGGGGTTCAGCGTCGCGGCCGCACCGGGCGGGCCGTTTGGATCATGGGTCGTCGGAGTCGTCTCATGCGACTTGATTGCCACGAAACGGCGGGGGATGCAACCGTCTCATTTAGATTTGCTATGCCGAGACCCGGTTGCGACCGGCGTTCTTGGCGGCATAAAGCATCTCATCGGCCAGTTTCATCAGCCCTCCCGGTTCGCCGTCACGGTTCGGGATCACGACACCGACGCCGGCGCTGATGCTCACATTGCCGGTAACATTGGACCAGGCATGCGGTATCTCCAGGCCATTTACAGCGTCCAGCAGGCGCCCGGCGATCGTGATCGCTCCCTCCCTGTCCGTACCTGGCAACAGACAGGCGAATTCCTCGCCGCCATAGCGGGCCACCAGATCGCCGGCACGGGTGGGAATTGCCGCGAGGGCCTGGGCGACTTTCCTGATGCACTCATCGCCGGCGGTATGCCCGTAATTATCGTTGAAAGTTTTGAAATGATCGATATCGAGCATGATGGCCGATAACGGTATTTCCATGCGCGCGCAGCGGCGCCATTCCTCTTCGAGATGCTGATCAAAACGTCGCCGGTTGGCAATTTCCGTCATCCCGTCGGTCATGGTAAGCGCCTCCAGGCGATCACGCTGCAACTTTAGCTGCAGAAGATTGCGGACCCTGAGTCGCACGACGGCGGGCCGGAACGGCTTGGCAATATAGTCCGCGGCGCCGATCGCCAGCCCCTTTTCCTCGTCCGCCTCGCTGTTGAGAGCGGTTATGAATATTACCGGTATTTCCCTTGTATGCGCGTCCGACTTCAGCCGCCGGCAAATCTCGTACCCGTCCATGTCGGGCATCATGATGTCGAGCAATATGATGTCGGGAGATTTATGCGCGGCGAGTTCCAGGCCCTTGCGCCAGTCCGTGGCGAAGATGACGTTATAGTCTTCGGCCAGGATGGCGTTCAGCGATTTGATGTTGGCGGGTATATCGTCAACGACCAGAATTCGCGACCGCTCACCGGCGCCGCTCTCATCTACGTTTTGGCCACTCAATTCAGTATTTCCTGTCCAACGCGCAACAAGATCGATCGGGCGTTCGCAAACTCCAGGGACTCCAGATTTTCTGACAATTCCGCCAGGGCTTCATCAAGTCCCCGGCCGCCAAGCATCCCGGCGAGTTTCTCGAACTCCTCCTGCGCGCCCAAATCCTGATCGTCCAGCATGTCCAGAAGAATTCCGATCAAGATTTCGGCCTCTTTACGATCTAATTCCACTTCACCGGACGTCCAGCGAGCGGTATCGCGATGGGTGGCTATATCCGCCGCGCGAATAACCGAGACCGTTCTTTCAAGTTCGATCTCGAACCGCCTGAAAGCATCCGTAACACTGTCGCCGCCATCAGCGATTTGTTCCTCAAGCTCCGCCGCGGCCATTGTCAACGCGTCGGCGCCGATGTTACCGGCGGTCGATCTGATACCGTGCGCGCAAAACCGGACCCGCTCGAGATCGCCCTTGACGAACGCCATGTCGATTTCCTGACCCATTTGAGCGTTTGTCTCTGCGAATTCAGCCAACAATCCGGCGTAGAGGGCACGATCCTGCCCCACCCTTGCAAGGCCATCCTCGATGTCGATTCCGTGCAGTTCGCGCGGCAGCGTAACCTCGGCCCTTGCCGGCGCGGCGCCAGCGGTTTCGTCAATCCCCGATGCCGCCGCCCCCGCGACAGGCTGCACCCAGCGAATCATGACGGCATATAGATCGTGAATATGGAACGGTTTGGGCAGACAGTCATTGGCGCCCGCGGTCAAACAGCGCGCCATCTCTTTTTTTCCAACATTGGCGGTCGTCGCAATTATAGGAAGACTGTCCAACGCCAACTCCCCGCGAATGATGCCGGTCGCTTCAAGCCCGTCCATGATCGGCATTTGTAAATCCATCAGGACGGCGTCATAGGGTTTGTTTGCGTCCCTGATCGCCTTGATCGCCTCCATGCCGTTACCCGCCAGGTCGACGAGACAACCCGCATGTTGCAGCAAATCGCGGGCAAGCGTCTGGTTGGCGATGCTGTCTTCGACCACCAAAATCCGCGCGCCTCTAATTCTATCCAGACCTTCGGGCATCATGGCCCGGCGTTCCCCCAATGATATGTCGAGACGGATATTAAGCGACTAACGTAAATGTTCCGTGAACAAAAAAAGAGGCCCGCCGTTTCCAGCGGGCCCCTTTGTCCAGATCCAGGATCGTTCTCTAACGCTTCGAGAACTGGAAGCTCTTGCGTGCCTTGGCGCGACCGTATTTCTTACGTTCCACCATGCGCGAGTCACGGGTCAGGAACCCGCCCGACTTCAGGGCACCACGCAGTTCAGGTTCAAAATAGGTCAGCGCCCGGCTGATGCCATGGCGCACCGCGCCGGCCTGTCCGGAAAGCCCGCCGCCCTTGACGGTGCACATGATATCGTACTGGTCCGTGCGATTGGCCGTCTGGAAGGGCTGCTGGATCACCATCTGCTGGGTCGGGCGCGCGAAATAACTCGTGACGTCCCGGCCATTGACAACGATCTTGCCGTTGCCCGGCTTGAGCCATACCCTTGCGACGGCATTCTTGCGCCTGCCAGTGGCATAGGCACGGCCTAGCGCGTCGACCTTCTTCTCATACCGCGGCGCGGAAGACACTTCAACAACGCCAGCCACACCGCCGAGATCGGCCAGATCGGTGACCGTTGTGGTCTCGGGCGTGGTCTCGGCCACCGTTTCAGGCGCGGTTTCAGGCGTGGTCTCGGTCCCGGTTTCGTTCTGCTCGTCGGCCATCTCTACGCGATCCTCTTGTTCTTCGGGTTCATCGAGGCGACATCCAGCACTGTCGGCTGCTGCGCCACATGGGGATGATCGGTACCCGCATAAACCTTCAGGTTCTTCATCTGCTGGCGGCCCAGCGGCCCGCGCGGGATCATCCGCTCG
>JADFVY010000287.1 GCA_015222795.1 Pseudomonadota bacterium
GCGCTGCATATGCTTCCAGTGCAGGCCGCCGCCAACGCGATGCGCCACCAGCAGCAGCGCCAGGACCGAGGCCGCCGCCGCCAGGATCGCCGAGGGCGTGCGCTGCTCCCTTTCATGACGGCTTACGCCCGACCGCCATTCAGGCAGGGCCGCCGCCATCTCCGCGCCCCACAGCACGACGTTCCACATCACATACATCCAGATCAGGAAGATCGGGATGGTTGCCATCGCGCCGTATATCGTCTGGTAGGTCGGGAATGTGGTGACGTAGAGGCCGAAGCCCTTCTTCAGAATCTCAAGCACCACGCCGGCTGTTACCGCGCCCGCCATGGCGTCGCTCCAGCGCACGGGGTAATCCGGCGCGAATCGGTACAGCACGAACAGCCCGGCGATCTGAACGACCAGCGGCACGAAAATGGCCAGACGTGTCAGGGAGCCGGTAAACTGCTCGACTCCCGATTCCTGGGCCAGCGCGAACAGATAGGTGGATAGCACCATGCTGGCCGCCAGCAGGGCGGGGGTAAGCGTCAGGATTACCCAGTAGGTCGGCAGCCGCGCGATCAGTCCCCGTTTCTGCCGCACCCGCCAGATGTTGTTGAAGGTGGAGCTGATGGATGACAACAGCAGCATCGAAGTGACGAACAGGAACAGCGCGCCGATAATGGACAATCCCCTGGTTTTGCTGGCGAACTCTTCCATATGTTCCTGAACGACGGAGCCCACCTGCGGCACGAAGTTTTCGAAAATGAAACTCTTGACCTGATCCTGGACCGCGCTGAAGGCCTCGAACGCTGAAAATATCGTGAAGCTGACGGCCACCAGCGGCACCATTGCAAGCAACGTTGTATAGGTCAGCGCCGCCGCGCGCTGCGGGCACTGGTCGGCGGCGAATCGGGCCAGCACATGGCGCAGATAGCCCAGCGCCGCCATGGCGCGGGCCAGGAAGCCGTTCTTCCGCTGTTGGCTGTGTTCGCCTTCTTCCATTTTTCCTCGCTCGAAATCGATTATAAACATGTTGCTGACAGGATGTAACAGCCTATAGCACTGCTTTGACCGCAGGGACTTTCTGTGTAGGATGCCCGCGAACCGTTAAGAAAACATTCTATTCGCGAGGAGTATATGACCGATCCCAAACCGTTGATGGCCGGCAAGCGCGGCCTTATCATGGGCGTTGCCAACGAACGTTCGATTGCTTGGGGGATCGCGCGTTCTGCTGCCGCCCATGGCGCCGAACTGGCTTTTACCTATCAGGGCGAGGCGCTGGAAAAACGCGTGCGGCCGCTGGCCGAATCCGTGGGCTCCGACATTCTGTTGCCATGCGACGTGACCGACGAGGGCTCCATCGACGCGACCTTCGATGCCCTGCGCGACAAATGGGGCAGCATCGATTTCGTGGTCCATGCGGTGGCATTTTCCGACAAGGAAGAACTCAAGGGCAAGTATGTCGCTACCAGCCGGGAAAATTTCCTGCGCACCATGGATATCTCCTGTTTCTCGTTCACCGCCGTCGCGGCCCGGGCGATGACCATGATGCCCGATGGCGGCAGCCTGCTGACTCTGACCTATTACGGATCCGAGCGCGTCATGCCCCATTACAACGTCATGGGCGTGGCCAAGGCGGCGCTGGAGGCCAGTGTGCGCTATCTGGCGGTCGATCTCGGCGCCCAGAAGATTCGCGTGAACGCCATCTCGGCGGGGCCGATCAAGACATTGGCGGCCTCGGGCATCGGCGATTTCCGCTATATCCTGAAATGGAACGAACTGAACTCACCCTTGAAACGCAACGTTTCCATCGACGAGGTGGGTGGCTCCGGCGTCTATCTGCTCAGCGATCTGGGCGCCGGCGTAACCGGCGAGGTGCATCATGTGGATTGCGGCTATCACACAGTCGGCATGGTCGCGGTCGATGCGGCGGACGAAGTCGCCGAACTCCTCGCCAGCCTCAACGGGAAGGCATGAGCGGCAACGGCTTCGGTCATCTGTTTCGATTCACCACGTTCGGTGAAAGCCACGGGCCTGCCATCGGCTGCGTGGTCGAGGGCACGCCGCCAAGGATTTCCTTAAGCGAACCGGATATACAGTACTGGCTCGACCGCCGCCGGCCGGGCCAGTCGCGCTTCACCACCCAGCGCAAGGAACCGGACGAGGTGAAAATCCTGTCTGGCGTTTTCGAGGGCCAGACCACCGGCACGCCGATCGGCCTGGTGATCGAAAACATGGATCAGCGGTCGAAGGACTATGGCGACATCGCCGAAAAGTTCCGCCCTGGACATGCCGATTATACCTACTGGAAGAAATACGGAATCCGCGACCACCGGGGCGGCGGGCGTTCGTCGGCGCGCGAAACCGCGATGCGGGTCGCCGCGGGGGCGATCGCACGCAAGATACTTGGCGATTCGGTGCGAATTCGCGGTGCCCTGGTGCAGCTTGGCCCCCATCATATCGACCGCGACTCCTGGGACTGGGACGCGGTTGAGGACAATCCCTTCTGGTGTCCCGACCGCAAGGCGGCGCAGAGCTGGGAAGGCTATCTGGACGGCATCCGTAAATCCGGTTCTTCCATCGGCGCGGTTGTCGAGATTGTGGCCGAGGGTGCGCCGGCCGGGCTCGGCGCGCCGGTCTACGACAAGCTGGACGCCGACCTGGCCAAGGCGATGATGAGCATCAACGCGGTAAAAAGCGTCGAGATCGGCGCCGGTTTGGCCGCGGCGGCCCTGACCGGCGAGGAAAACGCCGACGAAATGCGCATGGGCCCGGATGGCGAGCCCGTATTCACCGCCAATAACGCAGGCGGTATCCTCGGCGGAATAAGCAGCGGCCAGGATATCGTGGTGCGATTTGCCGTCAAACCCACCAGTTCCATCCTCAGTCCCAGGAAAACGGTCACTTTGGACGGGAACGATAGTGATATCTTAACGAAAGGGCGTCACGATCCTTGTGTCGGGATCCGCGCGGTCCCGGTTGGCGAAGCAATGATGGCATGTGTCCTGGCCGATCATTTGCTGCGGCACAGGGCGCAATGTGGGTAAACACGGTTTGTCGGAACGCACGATAGCAATACAAAATGACCAACGGGATGTGGCCTACACCACGTCCAGTGACGATGCCGTGCGCCATATCGACGACGCCATCGCATCCTGGGCGGGCATTCGCCGCGATGCTGGCGATCACCTTGAACTGGCCTTGCGGGCCGATCCCGATTTCCTGATGGGCCATGTGGTCAGTGCCTGTTTCATGAAGCTCTTCGCGGTCCGCGAGCTGGACGAGCGGATTAGCGCGGCGATAACGGCGGCCAAAAAATCAGCGCTGGAGCGCGGAGCCACCCAGCGCGAACGTGACCATATATCGGCGCTGGGCGCCTGGCACGGTGACGATTGGCAGGGCGCGCTGGAGTTGTGGGAAAGAATCCTGCTGGAACACCCGCTCGATTTGCTGGCGCTGAAACTCCTCAATCGTACCTATTTCTATCTCGGCGATGCCCGTAACATCCGCGATTCGATTGCCCGGGTGCTCTATGCCTGGAATGAGAATACGCCCGGCCATGGCTTTGTGCTGGGCATGTATGCCTTCGGCCTGGAGGAATGCGGCGACTACGCGAACGCGGAAGCCGTGGGCCATCATGCGGTGTCGATCAACCCGGCGGACGTCTGGGCGATCCATGCGGTAACCCATGTTCTGGAGATGCAGGGCCGCCATCGCGAAGGCACGGAATGGCTGAAGGCGTCCGAGAAAATATGGACCAATAGCAGCAATTTCGCCAATCACCTGTGGTGGCACGGGGCCCTGCTGTTGATGGACCTGGAGCGTTATCACGCCGTGCTCGATGGCTATGACAATCGTATCCGCGCCGAGGAAACAGACGATTATCTGGATATCGTCAATGCCACCTCCCTGCTGTGGCGGCTGGAAGAAACCGGTGTCGATGTCGGTAGCCGCTGGATCGAGTTGGCCGACAAGGCCGAGGCCCATGCGGGCGACCACCAGTTGGCTTTTGCCGACGCCCACTACATGATGGCGCTGGCTGCCGATGGCCGCCTGGATACGGCGCAGGAAATGATTGAGTCCATGTCCTCGCATGCCGCCGCGTCGCAAGGCATGGCGGCCACGATTTATGGCGAGATCGGTGCTCCGCTATGCGCCGCGATACTGGCCTATTCCTGTGGCGATTTCGATCGTGTCGTCGATCTGCTGCAGCCCTTGCGCTACGATTTGCGTTATCTTGGCGGCAGCGTCGCGCAGCAGGATATTTTTCACCGCCTCCTGATATCGGCGGCCGTCCGCGCGGGCCGGCTGGATATCGCCCGTTCACTGATGTCGGAACGCAGCGCCGACCGGCCCACCAGCATATGGAACTGGCGCACCTACGCCCGCGTTCTCGCTACCCTGGACGATGAGGCGGGGGCCGTTGCGGCCTGGCGCAAGGCGCGCGATCTGGTTGCCGGGCTAACATTATAGGATGGGTATCTGATGAAACGGTTGTGGCGATTTATTGTCGGGTCCCTTACCGCTATCGGCGCGATGGTCGTGACTACCGTAATCATCAGCGTAGGGCTTGCCATATATGGGTCCAGCGGTGTGAAATCTTTGCCGGACCGGATGGTATTGCGGGTAAATTTTGAGGGTGAGATTCAGGACCGGCGTAAATCGGACAGTTTCCTGTTCGAAGATCAGGATCTGGTACTGCGCGAGGTTATCATGGGGCTGCGGGCTGCCGCCATGGATGAACGCGTTTCAGGATTATCCGTTTATATGGGCGGTTTTGGGATCAGCCTTTCGGCGGCCCAGGAACTGCGCGCCGCGATCTCGGAACTGCGTGACGCCGGGAAAACCGCGCGGCTATTCACCGAGGACCTCGGCGGCCTCGGCGGCGGATCTGCGGCCTACTATCTGGCCAGCGGTTTCGACGAAATCTGGGTGCAACCTTCCGGCGGCGTGGGCCTGATCGGCATATCCATGGAAATCCCCTACGCCAGGGGAATGCTGGACAAGCTGGAGGTGGAGCCTCGTTTCGGACAGCGCCACGAATACAAGTCGTCACCTGAATCCATTACCGGCTATGCGATGAGCGACCCGGCCCGCGAAAATCTGCAAACGCTTCTTGATTCCCTGTACGGACAGTTGGTCGCTGGGGTCGCGGAATCGCGCGGGTTCAACGAGGCCGAGGTTCGCAAACTAGTGGATAACGGCCCCTATCTGGCGCGAGAGGCGCTGGATGTCGGGCTGATCGACCGGATCGGCTATTGGGACGAGTTCGTTGCCGAAGGCATGGGGGTCGAAGGCATGGAGGTCGAGGGCGAAGAGGTCGAAAAGGTTTTCCTCGAGGATTATCTGGCCGGTATCGATCGCCCCAATAGCGAAGGGCCGAAGGTTGCGCTGATCTACGGCAACGGTACCATCGACATGGGTGGCGGCGACGATGGCGACGGGTTCGAGGGCGGCGGCTTTATGGCTCACCGCGTGGCCGACGCATTTTCCGACGCCACGGATGACGACGAAATTAAAGCGATTCTGTTCCGGATCAACAGCCCCGGCGGCTCTTACATCGCGTCCGATATTGTCTGGCGCGAGGTGCGCCGCGCCAGCGCGGCCGGCAAGCCGGTCATCGTGTCGATGGGAGCGACGGCCGCGTCCGGCGGCTATTTCGTCGCCATGCCGGCCGACCGGGTTATTGCACAGCCTGGCACCATAACAGGCTCGATCGGCGTCTTCGGCGGCAAGGTGATCACCGAAAAACTGTGGGCGCGCTTTGGCGTTACCTGGGACGAGTTGCATGCCGGCGAGAATGCGGGCATGTGGAGCTTTATCCGGGACTTCCCGGTGGGCGGCGAGAAACGTTTCCGCGAAATGCTGGATTTCATCTATGCGGACTTTACCGCCAAGGCGATGGAAGACCGTGGAATGGACGCCGGTCAGATGGACCAGGTCGCGCGCGGGCGCATCTGGACCGGCAAGGACGCGCTGGATAACGGGCTGGTGGATGCGCTGGGCGGTTATGACGAGGCGGTCACCGAGGTAAAGAAAGCCCTGGGACTGGATGCCGAGGACGGCATAACGCTGGCGCTCTGGCCGAAGCCGCAATCGCCATTCGATGAAATGATGAAGCTGCTGCAAGGCAACGGCATGCCCCTGGCCCAACTCGGCGCCGGTCTTTTCGGTGCGGAAGAGGCCAGTGTGATCGGCGAAATCAGCGGCCGGATCGGTCTGTCCGCCGAGGACCTGGATATGCTGAAACCGCCCGTGGGCGTGGTCCAGATGCCGCCCATGAGGCTGCGCTACTAACAACAGGGCTCGTCGATAATGACCGACGAACAACAAGATGGCGAACATGATCGCGCGGCCCTGGCTGGACCCTATTCTTCTGGCCACGCTCTGCGGGCTGGCGGCGCTGGCGTTGGTCGCGTTGACGGGGCGCATTCTTGGAGTGGCAACCGAGCCCGGCAACCAAGCCCGGCAACGGGAAGACCGTACCGAACCCAGACCCGGCAAGGCCGAACGTCGTCGGCAGGATGACGAGGTGCGCCGGTTGACCAGGGTACGGGAACAGCGGGCCTACGAATCACGAAAAATCGGCGACGAAAAGCCGGCGGAGGATTAGAGCCTCCTTGTCTCGATCCGGTATATCGCTTCGCCGATCAGGCCGCGCGGGAACCAGATGACGCTGAGCACGCAAAGCGCACCCAGCCCCAACAGCCAGTAGGCGCCAAGGAACTCGAACAGCGAGACCTCGGCGTATTTTACCAGGATCGCACCCAGAAAGGCAGCCAGCGGATAGCCGCGCCCGCCCAGCGCTACCCAGATCAGCACCTCGGTAGACAACGTGAAACCAATCAGCGGCGGCGAGGCGAAATAGAACTGGGTGACGAACAATGCCCCCGCCAATCCCGCCAGCGCGGCGCCCAGGGTAAAGACAGTCAGCTTCACGCCTGCCGTGTCGTATCCGAAATAACCGGTGCGTTCCTCGGCGTCGCGTACCGCGCGGATTACCGTGCCGTAGCGCGAGCCGATCAGAGTCTGCAGCCCGGCATAGGCCAATGCCGCCACTCCCAGTGTCACGTAATAGACCGGGGTGGCGTCCCATATTTCGTAGCCGTCGCCGGTCAGGCCCAGATTCAGCGGGGGCACGTTCATCAGCCCGTTCAGCCCGCCGATCCATTTCCAGTTGACGGCGGCCCGCTCGGCGATAACAGCGATGGCCAGCGTTACGATGCCGAAATAAGCGCCCTGCAACCCGCGCCCGTAAAACAGGAAGCGGCCCAGCAGGTTGGCAAACAGCGCCGACAGGGCGATCGCAGCCGCCAGCCCCAGCCAGGTCGAACCGTACGCGCCGATTCCCGGCAGCATGTCCAGGGTCGTCACGCTCATCGCATAGGCGCCGATGCCGAAAAACACCGCCTGCCCGAAACACAGTAATCCGCCCTGACCCCAGACCAGGGCCAGGCTCATGGCGAAAATGCCATAGGTGAAATACTGCGCCAGTTGCCCGGTCTCGTAATTGCCCATCGTCAGCGGCGCCAACAGCAATATGGCGCCGGTGGCGAGCGCGGGCGCGAGGCGCGATAGCGACGCCGTCATCGTTTGCGCCACGCGCCGGCGATGCCGCGCGGAAACAGGCGGATCGCCACGATCGCCATCGAGAACACCACGATCTGCGCCGCCACTGGCGACCACAGATTGGCCGCCACGGTGTCGGCCCCGCCCACGACCGCGGCCCCCGCCAGGGCGCCGGCCAGACCCGCCCCGCCGACCAGAATCGCCAGGAACGCCGGCACCAGAAAGCCCATTCCCATCTGCGGGTCGACGCTCATGATAGGCGCCATCACCGCGCCGGCCAGCCCGGCCAGCGCCGCGCCGAAAGCGAATGTCATGCGGTCCAGCCGGCGGGTGTTGACGCCCAGGCAGGCCGCCATGTTCCGGTTCGAGATAACGCCGCGCGCCGTCAACCCGAAGCGCGTGCGGAAGAACAGCCAGAAAGTGAAGCCGATTACCGCCAGGGAGGCGCCCATAATGAACAGGCGATAAACCGGGTAGGTGAAGCCGACGATCTCCACGGTCGCCGTGATCGGCGTGGTTACGGTCATGGCTGCCGGGCCGAAGATCAGCACCACCGCCTGCTTGATGAAGATCGACAAACCCCAGGTCGCCAGGATGGTGTCCAGAAAGCGGTGATAGACATGGCGGATCACCAGTTCTTCCAGCACCAGCCCGACGAGGCCGACGAAAACAGGGGCCAGCAGCAGCCC
>JADFVY010000288.1 GCA_015222795.1 Pseudomonadota bacterium
CCTGATAATGTCGGAAACCAAATCCCAACAACATAACCGCCGCCCAAGCATCCCTTCTCGTAAATACAATGTCAAAGAACGTGCGACATGAAACTCGGGACGCTCCCGATCCAGCCGCAAACTCGCCCCTGAGCCAAAGCCCAATAAACGAATTCCATATTCATAACGAGCCGGCGAGTAACCTTTCACCCGACAGACAAGGGCGCGGCTCACATGCCACGCTCTTAACCGGGTGTTGCTCCGTTTGTTGAAAACGGTGCGTGTCCCGACCGGCGAGCGCATGTATAGGCCCACGCATTCGCTTTGTCCAGAAAGAATTTGCCCTGAATCGCACCTGCGGCATTCCGTCCGCGATTCATCCATTCCCGCATGATACCCGCCACTTTTTAACGCTTCGCCGATCATCCGGGAAACGGATATTCGACACCTCCCTGCTTCGCAAGCGATCGCCCGTGCACTATTTTACGGCTTCACAAAAGTCCCAGGTCGCGGAGCTCGGCGGCCATTTCGGGCGGCAGCCTGCCGTCGCCGCTCGGAAGCGCCAGGTCGGGGGGCGCCGACCCCGCCGGCAAATAGCGCCAGCCCTGAATTGCGCGATGCGGCCAGGGGCGCGTCTCCACCCGTTCTGGATCGAGCATGAGCCGGCAAAAGCGGCGCCCCTCGCCGTCCACATCGACTTCGATATCCAGCAGGCGCTGGCGCACGCGGATCCGCCCCTTGATCACCCAGTATATGGAACCTCCGTCCAGCAACTCCGCCGAACGTCGCGGGACATTCCGGGTTACATGAAACAGCCGGGACACGGGGCCCACGGCCAGGGATTCGGCGATACGGCTTTCCTGCACTGCCGCAAGATGCCCGATATCGTCGATCCCGACGGCCAGTTTGATGAGATGAAGCGAATCGGATGTCATGTGCCCATCGTCGCATGCCAGTCCGGTTTCATCCAGACTCTGTTTCACTCCACTAGCTCTTCACCTGGACCGCATTACGGGCCCGCGCCACGCGCGATCCGGAAGGCCGCCCCAGCAGATCGGATATGGAATTTCCGGCTTCCGCCAGCCGTTCAAGATCCACACCAGTCGCGATACCCATGCCCTCGAGCATATAAAGGACATCCTCGCTGGCGACGTTGCCGGTCGCCCCTTTTGCGTAGGGACAGCCGCCCAACCCCGCCACCGACGAATCGACCACCGCGACTCCTCGCTCCAGGCAGGCCAGGATATTTGCCAGCGCCTGGCCGTAAGTGTCATGGAAATGAACCGCCAGCCGGTCGTGCGGAACGGTTCCGGCTACCCGATCGACCATCGCCTGGGCGGCGAGTGGCGTGCCGACGCCGATCGTATCGCCCAGCGAGACCTCGTAACACCCCATCGCCATGAGATCACCGGCCATCGCGGCCACCGCCGACGAGTCGACCGCGCCCTCATAGGGACAGCCAAGTACGCAGGAAATATAGCCACGCACCCTCATTCCCCGTTTCAGCGCGGCCTCGCAAACCGGACGAAAGCGGTCCAGGCTTTCGGCGATCGAGCAGTTGATATTCCTTTGGGAAAAACTTTCCGAGGCCGCCCCGAAAACCGCAATCTCGCCGGCCCCGGCGGCAATCGCGCCTTCCAGGCCCTTCATGTTGGGCACCAGAACCGGATAGCTGACATCGCCGCGGCGATTTATCCCCGCCATCACCTCGGCGGTATCGGCCATCCTCGGCACCCATTTCGGCGAAACGAAGCTGCCCGATTCGATTGTCTTGAGGCCGGCATCGGCCAGGCGGTCGATCAACTCGATCCGCGCCGCGGTCGGCACGTCGCCGGATTCGTTTTGCAGCCCGTCGCGCGGACCGACCTCGACCAGCTTCACATATTTGGGCAAAACCGCCACGTCAGGCGGCGATCAGAAACCGACCCGGAGGCCCAGCATCGCGGTGCTGGCCTGATAGTCGATCTTGAAAGGAACCTGCAGACTGTCCATCATCTTAACCTCATCGACCGCAAAATAGCGGTAATCCAGCGACAATGTCCAGGAGGGCGACAAGGCGAAATCCACCCCCGCGATGCCCTGCCAGGCCATGCCGCCGCCAAATCCATCGACTGTCGCCGCGCCAATAGCCAGTTCGCTGACCGCAAGCCTGCCAACGCCGAGACCGCCGCCGAGATAGGGGTTTACCGTGGCGCCTTCGCGAAATCCGTAATAGACATTTATCAGCGCCGCATATATTTCCGCGCGGCCGGTATCGGCTGGAACATTATCAAAGCTGTCGAATTCAGCGCGCCGCCAGGACGCCTCGCCCTCGAAGCGCCAGCCGTCGACCCATTCGAAACCGAACGCCAGGGTCGCCGTGCTGCCGGGATCGTAGGCAGCCTCCAATTCGTCAACGCCATCCGCCTGCGAAATCGAATCATGCGGATAGTTGTACCCGCCACCGACGGCGAAATAATAGGTCTGGGCCAAGGCATCGGCGGCGCCTGCCGTCAGGCACGCCACCGCCACCGCCATTATCCGTATAGTCCTTCGCACTCGAACCTTCCCCCCTGACCGTCAAATCAGAAACTCTTGCGCAACCCGACTGCAAGGGAACTGTTGGTGTATTCGACGCCTCCAAGCCCCGAGCCGGCGCCCAGACTAAGGTCCTGTGTGCGCATATGGCGCAGATCCAGGGTGAGCGCCAGATCGGGCGCCACCATATAGTCCACGCCGACAATGAATTGGGCCGCGAAAACAGTGTCGCTGTATTCAAGACTACCGGTTTCGATCGTGCCTCTGGCGATACCCAGACCGCCGCCGATATGGGGCCTGATGCTGGACTGCGTATTAAAGTCGTACAGGACGTTGCCCATGAACGCCCAACTGGTCATGTCCGCGCCCACGGATACACCGTCGAGTGTATCGACGCCGTTCGAACGGTAGGCGATTTCGCCCTCCAGTCGAATGCCGTTGCCCATGACATAGCCACCCACCGCGCCAACGCCGTAGCCAGGGTCATAGACCATTTTCTCGTTGCCGTTGGCGTTGCCATCATGAGTATAGTTCATGGCGCCATAGCCGCCGACATAAAAATTTTGCGCCTGTGCCGCGCCGGCCAGACAGGAAAGCGTGGCCGCAACTATGATTGCCGAAAATTTCTTCATGTTTCCATCCATCCTATTAAATTCAGCGCGATCACCCATCGATCGAACGGGTAACCACGCCACCAACCGGATTCTAATAATAAACAGCGGCGAAAAAAAGGCAGGATGCCGACCGAATCAGAATGTCGATCGCAGGCCGAACATGGCGGTCGCCTGATTGGAGTCGACTTTGAATTTCGCCCCGGCAACATCGCGAAACTTCACATTTTCGGAAACGATATAACGAAAATCCAGCGTTACAAGCGTTGATTCCGTGACTTCCACGCCGAGCCCAAGAATCCCCTGGTAGGCCAAGCCATAGGTGGTGTCATCGATGATATCCGCCGCCGCAAGATCAACGGCGGCGTCCAGCGTGTATCGTACCCCGCCGGCGCCGACGCCGATATAGGGTCGAAACGGAGACTCCGAGCCCAGACTGTAGGCGTAACCGGAACCGCTGCCAATTTGCAATTCATAGAACATGTTTATCATCGCGGAGAAACTGGTCAGCTGACCCTTGGCATTGAAGGTGTCTATATAATTGATATCGTTGCTCCGGAAGGTCATCTCACTTTCAATGCGAAAACCGCCCGGGTCCACGTAACCGAACGAACCGCCGAACGCCGCTCGCTGTTCGTACCCCGTGGAAATACTTCCGGTATCGTATTCCAGATCGCCGCTATCGACCATGTTATAGCCGATATGCAGATCCATATAGTAGTCTTGCGCCCGCGCCGCCGACATGCCCGACAGCAACGCAATGGCGAGAAACGCCGCGAACAAACTTACACTCGTCCTCTTCATTGTATCTCTCCTGAACAATCGCTTAATTCCCCTTCCGAACCGCGCCAACCATGGTAAATAGCGCGGATTCGCACATGATCCGACCAAGTCTGCAAATAAATCGTTAACATTAAAAATATTTCATGGCCCGGGCCGGCTAAATCGCATCTGCGGGCTTGACTTAATAACCGCGCTCTGTATTTTGCGCGGCACGCGAAACTGGCCTTGGGCCAGGTAAATTTGAAAATATTGGGAATTGCCGTCATGGCCAAGCCGAACACCGTATTGATCCGCCTCGTCAGTTCCGCGGGGACCGGATTTTATTATGTGACCAAGAAAAACCCGCGGACCCAGACCGAAAAGCTGGAATTCCGCAAATACGACCCGGTCGTGCGCAAGCACGTCACCTTCAAGGAAGCGAAAATAAAATAATCGCTTTTGCGATCCGATTGATCGGATAATGATGCTCTATCTTCTTAAGATGTAGAGCAATATTGACGGGCCGCCATGCCAATGGCGGCCTTTTGTCATTTCTGTCCAACCAAATTTAAAACCGCGCGATTCTAGTCGATTCCCTGCATTCACACACTTTGTTAACCAGTTCACCGTTATGATTCGACGGTCGGGAGATCGTGGCGCCCGGCAAGGACAAGGGAATCAAACGAATGGGGAACCGGTCTGACAGTTTGGCCCGGCATACGAATGGCCGGCTCGCTGGCGCTGTATCGCCGCTGGCGGCGGCGGTCCTGTTCGTCTGCCTGTTGGGGATTACCGGGACCGCCCGGGCTCAGGAAGCTACATTCGTCATGAATGCGAACACCGGCGACATTATTTATTCCTATCAGCCGGACGATCAACTCCACCCCGCCTCTCTAACCAAGATGATGACCCTGTATATGGCTTTTGAAGCGCTTGGAAACGCGCGACTCAAGCCCGACCAGGCGCTCGATATTTCGTCCTTTGCCGCATCCCAGCCCCCGTCCAAACTTGGATTGAAGGAAGGCAAGACGATCAAGGTCAAGGACGCGATCCTCGCCCTGATTACCAAATCGGCGAATGACGTCGCCGTTGTGCTGGCCGAGGCGATGGCGGATACAGAGAGCGATTTCGCCCGCGCCATGACCAAAAAGGCGCGTAAACTTGGAATGGCGGACACCGTCTTCCGGAATGCGTCCGGATTGCATGAAGACGGTCAGGTTACCACGGCGCGCGACATGGCGAAGCTGGCAATGGCGCTGTTGCGGAATCACCCTGATAATTACAAGAAGTTCGCAACGCGCAATTTTTCCTGGCATGGCCGCCGCTATGGCAACCATAACCCGCTGCTTAACTCCTATAAAGGGGCGGACGGCATCAAGACCGGCTATATCAGGCAGTCGGGATATAACCTTGTCGGCTCGGCCGAACGCGACGGGCAGCGCATTGTCGCGGTGGTGCTCGGCAGCAAGACCCCCAGCATCCGCAACTGGACCATGACGACCCTGCTGGATTACGGTTTCGAGCAGATTGCCGACGCTCCCGCGATTAAATCGACGCGCGGCCTGCCTTATCTTACCAACCCAACGGGCGAGAAGGCGCTGAGGATAGCGATCCGGGCCACCGCCCGCCCGACAATGCTGGCAAAACGGAGCAGACCTCCCGCACCGGGCGGCCCCGCAACCATTACCGCCGCATCAAAAAGACAGACCTTTGCTTCAACGGGCGGCAAGGGGTGGGCAGTCCAGGTCGGCGCCTATCCCTCGACGACGCCGGCGGAGAACGCGGCCCTCGGGGCAAAGGCGAAAATACCGGATTTGCTGGGCGGCACCCGGCTGTCGCTGCCGCGGACGACCCGGGACGGATCGCATTTTTACCGGGCCCGGCTCATCGGATTGACTGAAAACCAGGCACGCACCGCCTGCCGGCGTCTGGCCGACCACGCCATCCCCTGCCTCGCGATAGGCGCGGACGGTGCTTTCAAGACCAGCCTCTTTCAATAGCCTATAGTTCCGGCGGTTCCACGCCACTCGCGCGCAGTTGCCCGCGCACCTGCTCCTTCAAATTCTCCAGCGCGGTTTCATTCGCCGCCTCACAACGAACCACCAGGGCATTTTGCGTATTGGATGCGCGCAGCAACCACCAGCCATCCGCATTGGTAACCCGCACGCCGTCAATATCGTTGATGGAAACGCCCGATAAGCTGGCGAGTCTGTCGCGGGTCTCCTCGACGATAGCGAATTTCCGTTCCTCGAGTACGTCAATTCTGATTTCCGGCGTATTGACGACCTGGGGCAGAGCATCGCGAAGTTCAGCCGCCGATTTGCCCGCCGCGGCGATGGCATTAAGCAGCCGTATGGCGGCATAAACCCCGTCGTCAAAACCGTAATAGCCATCGGCGAAGAAAATATGCCCGCTCATCTCACCAGCCAGCGGCGAGCCCATCTCCGCCATGCGGGTCTTGATAATGGAATGACCAGTGGGCGCCATCACGCCCTTGCCGCCCAGCCGGTCGATCTCATCAAACAGCACCTGGCTTGCCTTCACGTCGGCCAGGATCGGGGCGCCGGGATAGCGCGGCAGCAGATCGGCGGCCAGGATCGCCAGGATCTGATCGCCCCATATGACGCGGCCTTGCCCGTCGATGACGCCAACCCGGTCGCCATCGCCGTCGAAACCGACGCCGATGTCGGCGCCATGTTCGGCGACCGCCGCTTTCAACTGCTCGAGGTTGGCCTCAACCGTCGGGTCTGGATGATGGGCGGGAAATGTTCCGTCTATGGTCTCGTTGAGAAGGATATGGTGGCCCGGCAGATCGCGCACGACTGCCTGCACCACCTCGCCGGCGGCGCCGTTGCCCGGATCCCAAACGACGGTGAGTTCGCGGTCGGACCGATAGCCGGTCAACAGGCGTGCAACGTAGGCCCCCATGATGTCGGCCTGCATGGTGCGCCCCGCGCCCTTGACCCAGTCTCCGGCGGCGGCGGCCACGCCAAGCCGCTGAATATCCTCGCCAAAGAACGCCTTGCCGCCCAGCACTATCTTGAAACCGTTATGGGACGGCGGGTTATGCGATCCCGTCACCATGATGCCGGCATCGGCGCCCAGCATATGGGTGGCGTAATACAATGCCGGCGTCGGTCCCAGGCCAATCCTGACCGCGACCAGCCCACAGGCGGCAATCCCCTCGGCCACGGCGGCTTCAAGTTCCGGAGAGGTCAGCCGGCCATCGTAGCCCACGGCGACGAATCGGCCGCCTTGCCGGGCGACGATCGAGCCCAGCGTACGGCCCAGCGCGCGCGCATCCGCCGCGCCCAATGTCTCGCCGACCACGCCACGGATATCGTACTCGCGCAGAATAACCGGATCGAAGCGATGCCCCTTGTCGGCCAAATCAGTTCTCCTCGATATGCGGACGGCCGATGGAGTAATACCGGAACCCCGCCGCCGCCATTTCACCGGAATTGTATATGTTGCGCAGATCCACCATCACCGGCTCTTTCAGTAGCGATTTGATACGCTTCAGATCGAGCAGCCGGAACTGGTTCCATTCGGTGATAATAATGACCGCGTCGGCGCCTTCCATGGTCTGGTAGGAATCGTCGCACCATTCGACCCCATCCAGCAGTTTCTTCGCCTCATCCATGCCCTCGGGATCGAAGGCGCGCACCACCGCCCCGGCGGCCTGGAGCGCCGGCACTATATCCAGGCTGGGCGCGTCGCGCATATCGTCAGTATTGGGTTTGAAGGTCAGCCCCAGAACGGCAATCGTTTTGGCCTCTACCGAACCGCCGCAGGCCTCGATCACCTTGGCGGCCATCGCCTTCTTGCGGGCGTCGTTGATGCCGACCACCGTCTCGACAATGTGCACGGGAGAGCCGAACTGTTCGGCGGTACGCACCAGCGCCAACGTATCCTTGGGAAAGCACGACCCGCCATAACCAGGCCCCGCATGCAGGAATTTTGAGCCGATACGGCCATCCAGCCCGATGCCGCGGGCCACGTCCTGCACATTCGCGCCGACCTTCTCGCACAAATCGGCGATCTCGTTGATGAAGGTGATCTTGACCGCCAGGAAACTGTTGGCCGCATATTTGGTCAGCTCCGCGGTCTGGCGAGCGGTGAACAATATGGGTGTCTCGGTAAGATAGAGCGGCCTGTAGAGCGCGCGCATGACCTCCTGCGCCCGTTCGCTCAAGGTGCCGATGACCACGCGGTCGGGCCGCATGAAATCATCGATGGCCGATCCCTCGCGCAGGAACTCCGGATTTGAGACGACATCGAATTCGGCATCGGGCCGGACTCTACGGATAATTTCCTCGACCTCGTCTCCAGTTCCAACCGGGACCGTCGATTTGGTGACGATAACCGTATAGCCATCCAGCGCCCGGGCAATTTCCTCTGCCGCCGCATACACATAAGACAGGTCCGCGTGGCCGTCACCGCGGCGGCTGGGCGTGCCGACGGCGATGAATACGGCGTCGGCGCCGGCCACCGCGGGCGCTAGATCCGTCGTGAAGTTCAGGCGTCCGGATTCCCTGTTGCTCGCCACCAGCCGGTTCAGGCCCGGTTCGAAAATCGGAATTTCGCCGGCGTTCAGCCTTGCGATCTTGCCCGCGTCCGTGTCGACGCAGGTCACATGAACGCCGAATTCCGAAAAGCACGCACCGGACACAAGTCCCACGTAGCCGGCGCCAATCATTGTTACGCGCATTTATTTTCCATCCGATGATGTCTGGACAACTCAGGATCCAGCGTAATCGTTCAATATACGGCGAACGCCCTCGGCCATATCGTCACGCCGCAGCGCGAAGGCCAGGTTGGCTTCAAAAAAACCCAGTTTGTCACCGCAGTCGAAGCGCTGCCCCTCGACGCGCAATCCGTGGAACGGCTTGCCGCCGATCATGCGCGCCATGGCATCGGTAAGCTGGATTTCGCCGCCGGCGCCGGCCTTCCTCTCGGCAAGGAATTCGAAAATCTCGGGTTGCAGTACATACCGCCCGATAATCGACAGGTTGGAAGGCGCGTCCTCGGGCGCCGGCTTTTCGACCAGCCCCTTCACCTCGACCATGCCGCCATCCTCTTCACCGATTTCCAGGATGCCATAGCGATTGGTCTGTTCGCGTGGCACGTCGGTCACGGCGACGACATTGCCACCGGTCCGGTCATGGACTTCCACCAGTTGTTGCATGCAGGGTTTGTCGGACAGGAACAGATCGTCGGCCAGCAGCACCGCGAACGGCTCGTCGCCCACCAGTTCGCGCGCGCAAAGAACCGCGTGCCCCAGCCCCAGCGCCTCGCCCTGGCGGGTATAAGAAATGTGGCTGTTCGCCGGACGGACGGTGCGAACATCGACCAGC
>JADFVY010000289.1 GCA_015222795.1 Pseudomonadota bacterium
AACGGTTTCGCAGCCTTCCATGGCGCCAACGATCCCGCGCCGGGGCTGACGATCGAGGACGGCCGGGTGACCTCCATGGACGGCGTGGCCGAGGCCGATTTCGACATGATCGATCTGTTCATCGCGCGCTATCACATGGACGTGGCGGCCGCGCCCGAGGCCATGGCCATGCCGTCGGAACAGGCAGCGCGCATGCTGGTCGACATGAACGTGCCGCGCGCCGAAATGGTGCGCCTGGCCCATGGCATGACGCCGGCCAAGCTGGCCGAGGTGGTGGCCCATCTCAATGCCATGGAGATCTCGTTCGCCTATTCCAAAATGCGCGCGCGCCGGACGCCGGGCAACCAGGGCCATGTTACCAACGCCAAGGACGACCCGTTGCAACTCGCCGCCGACGCCGCCACCGCGGTCGCCTTCGGGTTCGACGAGATCGAGACCACCATGCGGGTCTCGCGCAATGCCTGGTCGAACGCGCTGGCCTGTTGCGTGGGCGCGGCGGTGGGGCGCGCCGGCACGCTGTTCCAATGCTCCAGCGAGGAGGCCGAGGAACTGCAGATCGGCATGGCGGGTTTTACCTCATACGCCGAGACTGTTTCGGTCTATGGCACCGAGAAAGCCTTCATTGACGGCGACGATACGCCCTGGTCGAAGGCCTGGCTGGCCGCCGCCTATGCCTCGCGCGGCATCAAGATGCGCTGTACCTCTGGCGCGGCGTCGGAATTGCTGATGGGCTTTCACGAGGCCAAGTCGCTGCTGTATCTCGAAGCGCGGTGCCTCTGCCTGCAGCGCGCCATGGGGTCCCAGGGCACCCAGAACGGCGGCATCGACGGGGCGCCGCTGGCCGCCAGCATGCCCGGCGGGGTGCGCGAGCTGATGGCGGAAAACCTGCTGGCGGTATGGCTGGATCTGGAATGCGCCTCGGGCAACGACGCGCGCTCGTCGGAGTCCGAAATCCGCATCGGCGCCAAGATTTTGCCGTTCCTGATGGCCGGGTCGGATTTTATCTGCTCCGGGTTCGGGACCATCCTGAAATACGACAATTCCTTCAACCCGTCGCTGTTCAACGGCGAGGAACTGGAGGAGTTTCTGGTGCTGCAGCGCGATTTCGAGGCCGATGGCGGGCTGACCCCGGTCGAGGAAACCCGGGTGCTGGAATTGCGCGGCCGGGCGGTGGATGCGCTGTCCGCGGTGTTCGAGGAACTTGGCCTGGCCAATCCCGACGCCCGCATGAAGGCCAGTGTCGTCGCGGCCTCGGGTTCGGACGAGACCGAGAGCTATATGCCGCGCGACGTTGCGCCGATCAGCGAGTCGATCAAGGAGCGCGGGGTTTCGGTGGTCGATGTGATCCGCGCCCTGCATAAGCGGGGTTTCGTCGAGGAGGCGGAAAACCTGCTGTTCCTCGTAAAACTGCGGGTTTCCGGCGACTATCTGCAGACTTCGGCGATCGTGCGCGAGGGCCGCGTCATCGGCGCCATCAACGACCCCAACGAATATAGCGGTCCCGGCAGCGGCTATCGGATGAGCGAGGAACGCCGTCGAGAGATATCCAACATCCGCGACGTGCTGGACCGCGAGGAAGTGTTGCGCGGCGCGGCGGTTCATCGGCCGGCCGAGGCCGCGCGCATCGCCTATCGCGACATGGGGCCGGCGCAAAAGGGCGGGGACAAGGCGGAGGTGGTCATCGGGATAAGCCCGGCCTTTGGCCTGCAGCTCTACCAGACACTGGCCGGGCACCCGTTGAGCCGGATCCTGGCCGAGATGATTGCCGGCATCGAGGAGACGGGCTGCAAGGCCCGCATCGTGCGCTTCCGGCACACCGGCGACACCTCGTTCCTGGGCCTCAGCGCGGCGCATCTGGCGGGCTCGGGCGTGGGCATCGGCATTCAGGCCAAGGGCACGGCGGTGATCCACCAGAAGGACCGCCTGCCGCACAATAATCTGGAACTGTTTTCCAACGCGCCGATCACCAGGCTGGAGCATTACCGCAAGCTGGGCGTCAATGCGGGGACCTACGCGCGCGGCGAGATGCCCGAGCCGGTGGTGGTGCCGACCCGGGGCGAGGCGATGGGGGCGCGCTATCATGCCAGGGTGGCGCTGATTTATGCCATCGAGACCGGGCTGACCAGCGAGGGCGCGGCGCCCGAGGACGTAACCGTCGACTTTAAGGAGACCGCCACATGAGCAAGGACAAACTGGGCATCGCCGACTATCCGCTGGCCGAACGCCGGCCCGAACTGGTGCGCGGAAGGCGCGGCAAGGGGCTGGCGGAACTGACCCTCGACGAGGTTCTGTCGGGCGCGGTGGAGATGGAGGATCTGCGCATTACGCCCGAGGCGCTGTTGCAGCAGGCCGATATCGCGCGTGACGCCAATCGCGCCACCCTGGCCGGCAATTTCGAGCGCGCCTCGGAAATGGCCGACCTGCCGCAGGATTTTATCATGGAGGTCTACGAACTGCTGCGCCCGGGCCGCGCGCCGGACAAGGGCGCGCTGGAGGCCGCCGCCGCCCGGCTGCGCGATGAATACGGCGCGGAGAGGCTGGCGCAATTCGTCGAGGAGGCGGGCCAGGTCTATGAACGCCGCGGCCTGTTCACGTTCAGATTTTGAATTGAAAAATAAAGGAGAGGGATGATGATGAACTGGAAGACCGCCTACCGCTCGATCTATTACGATGGCGCGCCGGAACCCGACGATCTGGACCTGAAACCGGCCGAGACCGCGCTGCTGGTTATCGACGTCCAGAATACTTACTTGGCGCGCGAGGACCCGGCCGGCCTGTCAGCCGAGGACAAGGCGCGCTACGACGCCTGGACTCCGTTCCACGAACGGATGAACAACATCGTCATCCCGCGCATCGCCGACCTGCTGACCCGCGCCCGCGCCAACGATATCGAATGCCTGTTCGCGCGCATCGCCTGCCACACCAGGGACGGCCGCGACCGGTCGCTGAGCCAGAAGAAGCCGGGCTTCAACTACCTGCTGCTGCCCAAGGACGAGGATCCCTCGCAGATGGTTCCCGAACTGCAGGCAATCGGTGACGAGATAGAGATTACCAAGACCACGGATTCGGCGCTGACAGGAACCAACTTGCGGCTGATCCTGCATAATATCGGCATCAAGAACGTCATCGTCTGCGGCATCTTCACCGACCAGTGCGTGTCGTCGACGGTGCGCAGCCTGGCCGACGAGAGCTTCAACGTGGTGGTGGTCGAGGATTGCTGCGCCGCGGGTTCGGACGAATTGCACTACAAGGAGCTGGAGATCATCAACATGATCTACTGCCATGTGGTCGCATCAGGCGAGTTGAAGGAGATGATGGGGCTGGAATGATGCGCCGCGTTTCGATGTGGGGCGCGGCGGCGCGCCTGTTCGGGATGGCGCTCAGGAACGGTCCTTTCCCAACAGCATCCGCTCGAAAGCGTCTTGCAGTATTTCACAGGGCCCCGCGAAATAGGGGAAGATGTCCAGTAGGCGCGACTGCAGAACCCGCATTGACGAATTGGCTTCGAAGATCACCAGTTCACCGTCCCTCAGTACATTAA
>JADFVY010000290.1 GCA_015222795.1 Pseudomonadota bacterium
GCGATGTCCTGGGCGTAAAGTCGCTGGTCGAAGCCGATGGACGCGTTGATCCGCTCCATGATATCGGAAGGACCCGTGGCGTACCGTCCGCCCCACATTTCGTTGGCGGTCATGGTTCGCTACTCCACTTGGGAAGATCTATGAAAAAAGTTCTATGCATATTGGCCCTGGTTTCGTCTGTCGGCGTTGCGCCCGGTTTATGGTCTGGAAATAGCGCTTTTGCAAGCGAACCACCATCCGTTGGTGGCTGGATGGAGCAATTTAGCTTCACAAAGCCGCCACGGCCAGCGCCGCAAACGCCTTTCCTGGCGGGTAACGGCACGGAAGTCACGCTCGGCGATTTCGAGGGCCGCGTGCTGCTGGTCAATTTCTGGGCCACTTGGTGCGCGCCCTGCATCCGCGAACTGCCTTCGCTGGATGAGCTTCAACTCAGGCTGAGCGGCGAGGGCTTGCTGGTGCTGGCAATCAGCCAGGACCGGGGCGGAGCGGCGGTTGCCGGTCCCTTCCTGAAAAAACTGGACGTATACCGGCTCGGCCTGTTCCTGGACTCTAAAATGAAGCTGGGCCGCGCCTTCGGCGTGCGCGCCCTGCCCTGGACGATACTGATCGACCGCGATGGCAAGGTGGTCGGCCAGCTTCCCGGCTATGCCGAATGGGATTCCGACGAGGGCGTCGAGCTGATCCGCCATTATCTGCGCGAAGGCCAGCCGGAAGAGACGGAAAAAAACCCATGCAATTGCCGCTCCAGCCCGCCGAAGAAAATTTCTGACTATTAGGGCGCGGTGGCGGCTCAGCGCGTAATTTTGAACTCGCCAGGCAAATCATGGCCTTCAATCGCCAGAATACGCGCCGGAGCGCCGTCGAGGCCGACGAGCTTCAGCGGCAGCGCGATGATTGCGCATCGCTCCGCCGATATTTTGGGAAGATTGTGGACGTATTCGATGTTGTAAATGTCGTTGCCTAGAATCTTGTGGTGGACCTCACAATCCGCACCGCGAAAACCTGGTTGCCGCACGAGATATTCCTCGGAGAAATCGTAAACCACCGCCTTGACGCCGCGCTCGACCAGCCAGTCGGCGCCATCGGGCTCAAGATACGGACCTTCCTTCCAGAATGAATCCTGGCCCCAGCAGGCATCGGACCAGCCAGTCTGCAGGATTGCGATGTCACCAGGGCGTACATGACGGCCGCGATCTTCAAGCGTGTCGGCGGTAATACCCGCATCGATACCGTGGTCCGTCAGCGGCACCACGGCGGCCGGCCCCATCAAATTCGTTAACGGCGCCAGATCAATGCCGTTCGCGCCCTCCAGGAAGTGGTTCGGCGCGTCGACGTGGGACCCGTAGTGGCAGAACATCTTGAACGTCGAGCCCGCCCAGCCACATTTTTCAAACGTGTAAGGTGTGTCGAATTCGACCTGGAGGCCAAGGCGGCCGTCTCCATGTGCTATAGGGACCGAAAGATCAATAACGTGCATGAGTTTGGACTCCTGGGTGCTATTTCAGGATTTTTAAATTAAGCCCGGATCGCCGTCAAATCGGCTGAGTCTGAAACCTATGCCGGGGCGCCGGTGAACGCTCGGTCAAGTCACGGCGCGCCATAGCCGTCTTCGCTTCCCAAGGCGGAAAATGCCCAATGTGACTGCCGCCCGCCTGGATTACCGCGGCGCAGAGACACATTCAGGACTCGTGCAAAGATCGCCAGAATGAGGAGTGCGTGGAACGAGGGGCGCCCCTTACCGTGTTGGAACCGGGTGTTCGCCGCCGTAGTCGTAAAAGCCGCGGCCCGTCTTGCGGCCCAGCCAGCCGGCCTCGACATATTTCACCAGCAGCGGGCAGGGGCGATATTTTGTGTCGGCCAGGCCCTCATACAGCACCTGCATCACCGACAGGCAGACATCCAGCCCGATGAAATCGGCCAGTTCCAGCGGCCCCATCGGGTGGTTGGCCCCCAGTTTCATGGCCGTGTCGATCGCCTCGACCCCGCCGACGCCCTCGTAGAGCGTATAGACCGCCTCGTTGATCATCGGCAACAGGATGCGGTTGACGATGAAGGCGGGGAAGTCCTCGGAAACCGCAGTGGTTTTCCCCATTTCCTCCGACAGTTTGCGGATCGTCTGGAAGGTTTCGTCGTTGGTGGCCAGCCCGCGGATCAGTTCCACCAGCTTCATCAGCGGCACCGGGTTCATGAAATGCATGCCGATAAAACGTTCCGGGCGGTCGGTGACCGTGCCCAGGCGGGTGATCGACAGCGACGACGTGTTGGTCGCCACCAGCGCATGCTCGTTCAGGTGCGGCACCAGGGATTTGAGGATGGTGCGCTTGACCTCCTCGTTCTCGGTCGCGGCCTCGATAACCAGCTCGCAATCGCCGAAAACGGCGTAATCCGTCCCGGTCGTGATACGGGCCAGGGCGCCGGCCTTGTCGGAGTCGGAAATCAGATCGCGGCGAACCTGGCGCTCCAGATTCTTTTCGATGACCGCCATGGCCTTGTCGAGCTGGTTCTGCTCAACATCCAGAAGCCGTATGTCGCGACCCGCAAGCGCCGCTACATGCGCAATCCCGCTGCCCATCTGGCCGGCGCCGATGATGCCGATAGTCTTGATCTGCAAGATCGAAACCCCGTTATTGTTAATAGGTTCGGCCGCGCCCACAGGGCTACGGCTATTTGTTCAGTTCCGCTTCCAGCGCGGGGACGACATCGAACAGGTCGCCCACGATACCATAATCCGCGATCTGGAAAATCGGTGCTTCCTCGTCCTTGTTGATGGCGACGATCACCTTGGAATCTTTCATGCCCGCCAGATGCTGGATGGCGCCTGACAGACCGACCGCGATATAGAGGTCCGGGGCAACGATTTTGCCGGTCTGGCCGACCTGATAGTCGTTGGGCACGAAGCCCGCATCGACGGCCGCGCGGCTTGCGCCGACGGCCGCGCCCAGCTTGTCGGCAATCCGCTCGAGCATCGCGAAATTCTCGCCCGATTGCATGCCTCGGCCACCGGAAATGATGATCTTCGCCGATGTCAGTTCCGGGCGTTCCGAACTGCTGACCTCGGCGCGCAGGAAGCTGGTAAGGCCCGCATCGCCGGCCGCCGCGACCTGCTCGATGGCGGCCGAACCGCCGTCTTCGGCGGCCGGGTCGAAGGCGGTGGTGCGCACGGTCACCATCTTCTTTGCATCGCCGGACTGAACCGTCGCGATACCGTTGCCGGCATAGATCGACCGCTCGAAGGTATCTTCGGAGACCACGGCGGAAATATCCGAGATTTGCTGCAGGTCCAGTAATGCCGCGGCGCGCGGCAGGATGTTTTTGCCCGATGTCGTGTGCGGTGCCAGGATATGGCTGTAGCCATCGGCCAGCCCGACGATCAGGTTCGCCGTGTTCTCGGCCAACTGGTGACCGTATTCCGGGGCGTCGGCGACCAGAACCTTGGAAACCCCGTCGATCCTGGCGGCCGCGTCGGCAACTCCGCCGCAGCCTTCGCCGGCAACCAGCACATGGATGTCGCCGCCTAGGGCCTTGGCCGCGGTGACGGTGTTCAACGTCGCCGGCTTCAGCTCGGCATTGTCGTGTTCGGCTAGTACGAGGATGCCCATGGTTCAGATCACCTTCGCTTCGTTTTTCAGTTTGTCGACCAGTTCGGCGACGGTTTCCACCTTGATGCCGGCCTGCCGTTTTGGTGGCTCGACAACTTTCACAAGGGTCAGGCGCGGCGCCGGATCGACACCCAGATCAGCCGGGGTCATCTCTTCGATCGGCTTCTTTTTCGCCTTCATGATATTGGGTAGCGAGGCGTAGCGCGGCTCGTTGAGGCGCAGGTCGGTGGTCGCCACCATCGGCAGTTTCACCTTGATTACTTCAAGCCCGCCGTCGATCTCGCGGGTGACTTCGGCATCGCCGTCGCCCAACACGATCTTCGAGGCGAATGTCGCCTGGCCCCAGCCCAGCAGCGCGGCCAGCATCTGTCCGGTCTGGCCGGCGTCGTCATCGACCGCCTGCTTGCCCAGGATCACGACTTGCGGCTGTTCCTTTTCGACTACTGCCTTCAACAATTTGGCGGCGGCCAGCGGCTGGATTGTCTCGTCGGTGGAAACATGAATGCCCCGGTCCGCGCCCATGGCCAGCGCGGTGCGGATGGTTTCCTGCACCTGTTGCGCGCCGATGGACACGGCGATGACTTCCTCGATCGTGCCGGCTTCCCTCATGCGAATGGCTTCTTCAACGCCGATTTCGTCGAAGGGATTCATGGCCATTTTTACGTTGGTGGTCTCAACCCCGCTTTGGTCCGCCTTAACGCGGACCTTTACGTTCGGGTCAATAACCCGCTTGACGGCGACAAGGACTTTCATGGTGGCTCCCGACGGCATTATGAATATTGCGCAGTAGCGAAAAACGACCCTGTTTAGGACCCGGCAAAACCCCTGTCAAGGCAAGCCACGCCGCAACGCAAGAGACTCTTTCGCAGTCGCAGCATAAACACCGGAATTCACGCGTCAAATAGATTTTCGCGAGCGACGCCTGGTCTCAGCGATTGGCCCCGGGTGTCCACAGAACATCGCGCGCGCCGCCGTCGTTGCAATGGCGGGCCATCACGAAAAACAGGTCCGAAAGGCGGTTCAGATATTTGACGGCCTGATCGTTGACCGCCTCTTCCACGGCCAGCGCCACCGCCAGCCGCTCGGCCCGGCGCGCCACCGTGCGGGCCTGGTGCAGATAGGCTGCGGCGGGTGTTCCGCCGGGCAATATGAAGCTCTCCAGTGGCGCCAGGTCGGCGTTCAGGCGGTCGATCTCGCCTTCCAGTCGCTCTACCTGCCCCGCGCTTATTCGCAGGCCGCCCGCGCCTTTTTTCCCATCCTCGGGCCGGCAGAGGTCGGCGCCCAGGTCGAACAGATCGTTCTGCACCCGGCTCAGGATTTCGTCGGCAAGGCCATCCGTATGCAGCCGCGCCAGCCCGACGACCGAATTCGCTTCATCGACGGTTCCATATGCTTCCACACGCAGCGCATCCTTGCGCACCCGCGCGCCGTCACCCAGCGAGGTTTCGCCAGCGTCACCGCCGCGCGTATAAATTTTTGTAAGTTTTACCATGTTGAGGGATATAACGCGGCGCGGGTGAAAATGCCATGTATAACCGGGACATGGCGAATAAACGGAAGGATCCCGGTAAAACCATGGAACCAGCCACGCTTTACGGTGCCGAATACAGCGTCTATACGCGCCTCGCGCGTCTCGTTCTCGAAGAGGCGGGGGTTCCCCACGGCCTTGTTGAGGTGGATGTGTTTTCAGATAGCGGCCTGCCGCCGGAATATCTCGCCAAGCAGCCGTTTGGCAAAATTCCGGCGTTTGAACATGATGGCTTTCACCTCTTCGAAACCGACGCGATCGCCCAGTATGTAATCGACGTGTCCGGCCGCCGGAATCTGATGCCCGATGGAATCAGGGACCGGGCCCGGGCCACCCAGATCATGCGGATCATGGATAATCATGGCTACCGGTCCATGGTCTGGGGCGTGTTCGTTGAAGAGGTCGAAAGGGATCGGCGGGGATTGCTGACCATGGATGAAATCGACCGGGCGCGAGATGTGCTTGCCGTACTCGCCGGCCTCATGGGCCAGCCGTTTCTTGTCGGGGAGCGCGTGACGCTGGCGGATCTCTGGACGGCGCCGATGATCGCCTATCTGCGGCTTGCGCCCACTGGCGCGGCGCTGCTGGGCGAATTTCCCGCGCTGGAGTCGTGGTGGGGTCATATGGCCACCCGGCCCTCCATCATGGCGACAAGATATCCGATGGAGATCAATGCGGCCGGCAAGAAAGGCGGCGCGGCCTAGTTCCGCCCGCTAAGCAATCCCCGCGCGATCACCTGGGCCTGGATTTCGGCCGCGCCCTCGAAGATATTCAGGATACGGGCGTCGCAGAGCACGCGGCTGATTTCGTATTCCTCGGCATAGCCGTTGCCGCCGTGGATTTGCAGGGCGTTGTCGGCGTTGGCCCAGGCGACGCGGGCGGCCAGTAGCTTGGCCATGCCGGCCTCGATATCGCAGCGCCGGTCGGAATCCTTCTCGCGCGCGGCGAACAGGGTGAGCTGACGGGCGATCATGGTCTCGACCGCCATCCAGGCCAGCTTGCCGGCGACGCGCGGGAATTGGGCGATGGGCTTGCCGAACTGGACGCGCTCGGCGGCGTATTTCTGGCCCAGTTCCATGGCGTTCTGGGCCACGCCGACGGCGCGCGCGGCCGTCTGCACCCGCGCCGATTCGAAGGTCGCCATAAGCTGGCGGAAACCCTGGCCTTCCTCCGCGCCCAGCAGATTTTCCGCCTTCATCTCGAAACCATCGAAACCCAACTCGTATTCCTTCATGCCGCGATAACCCAGCACGCGGATTTCGGTGCCGCTCATGCCAGCGGCCGGGAAGGGGTCGGCGTCGGTGCCGCGCGGCTTTTCCGCGATGAACATGGACAGCCCGCGATGGTCCTTCGACTCCGGGTCCGTGCGGACCAACAGAGTCATGATATCGCTGCGCGCCGCATGGGTGATCCAGGTCTTGTTGCCGGTGACGCGGTAAACATCGCCATCGCGCGCCGCGCGGGTCTTCAGCGCGCCGAGGTCCGATCCCGTGCCCGGCTCGGTAAATACCGCCGTCGGCAGGATTTCGCCCGATGCGATCAGCGGCAGCCATTTTTCCTTTTGCGCCTCGGTCCCGCCCAAGCGGATCAGCTCCGCCGCGATCTCCGAGCGCGTGCCCAGCGAGCCGACACCGATATAACCGCGCGCCAGTTCTTCGGTCACCACGCACATCGCGGCCTTGCCCATGCCCAGCCCGCCGAATTCCTCCGGCACGGTCAGGCCGAACACGCCCAGCTCGGCGAGTTGCTCGACGATCTCGATGGGGATCAGCACGTCGCGCAGATGCCATTCGTGGCAGTGCGGGGCGACCCGTTCCTCGGCGAAGCGACGGAACTGGTCGCGCACCATCTCCAGCGTCTCGTCGCCCAGCGCGGCCTCGCCGAAATGCCCGTCGGCGATCAGTTGTGCGATGCGCTGGCGCAGGGCGGCGTTGTTGCCGGCCACGACGCCGGCGGTCGCCATGCGGAAGGCTTCCGTGGCCTCGTGACCAACGCCCATGTCGGCGGGCCGCACGACCTCCACCTGGCTCAGCGCGATGCCGCCGGCAAGCTGCGCGCAATACTCCCCGAAGGCGCATTGCAGCATCAGCGATTCAAGCTCGCCGAACGCCCCGGCGTCGCGGCAACGTTCCGCCCAGCCCAGCATCTGGCGCAGCGCCTCCACATAGGTCGCCGCCCAGGCAAAGCCATGCGCCGCGAACTGCTCGCGCTCCAGCGCGGAGGCATCGACGCGCCCGTCACGGATGACGAGGCCGGAAACGCCGGCGCGCGCTGCATCCAGCAGAGTTTCCGCCGCGCCAAGGGCGGATGCGCAGGCGGGCAGCAGTGTCTTGGGCGGCGTGGCGGTGGTCATGTCTCTTCTTCCGTGGCGTTAAGGAGCGTCCCGGGTGGACGGCCCAGCAAGGTCGCGAAATCGTTCATGTCCCGGCACACATAGCCGGCATCGGTCAAGGCTCGCTGATGGTCCGGAGAAAACACCGGGCTGTAAACGGCCTTCTGTATCTCCCAATTAGCGTATCTGCGGCCTTCTCGGGTTTCCAGGAACCTGTCTATATGTCCATCGAAATTTTTCAGGCTGGATACGTCGTGCGCGGAAGCGCTCCTCTTGCACGACCCTATCCGAATTTTTCCGGCATCCTCGTTAATGGCGACGAGGTCCAGTTCGATGTCCGACCCGTCCGGCTTGTTCCAATATCCTTTCACCAGTTCCGTCAGGTGAAAATCCTCAACGCCCTTGCGGGAGCACTCCTCGGTAAGTTGGCGTATCATCTTTTCGAACGTAAAGCCTTCATGGGTCTGTAGTCCCGTATCGGCTCGCGCGACCGCTCTTTCTACTGGCTGGATCCGAGCGCTCTGAACATTCCGTTCCAGCGCATGCAGCCAGGCGGCGAGAAAATTGTCGGTGATCTCATAGCGAGCCTTGCGGGCTTTTTCGGGCGCGAAAACCGGCAGGCGCCTTTCCACCATTCCATATTGGTCGATCAGAGTATGGAGATACGCCGACAATTGTTTTTCGCCGCCCGATCCGGCCCGCGCATATTCGGCGGTCAACTCGCCATGGGAGCAAGGCCCCTTCCTGGCCAGCAGCTTTAGGACGCTGTCATAGCGCCCGCGTAGCTCTCGCAGGAACCAGTTCGTCGCCTCGTCGCGCAACGGGCTGGGCCCTTCGAAAAACAGCTTGCGCAGGGTTTCCGGCCGGCATGCGGGAAGTGGCTCGAGAACGTATTGATCATTGCAATCACGATAAAATTTCGGAACGCCCTCAAACAGAGACCACAGAAACAGGCGCTGCATAGGATTAGTTACCCCATGGGTGTCGAACATCTCGAACAGTGTCTCGAAATCCCAATGGCCAACTTGAATCCGGTGTGTAACGCGGTTGAACAGGGGCGAAGCCCTATCTTCCAGGATCGCCGTCATCTCTGTGTGAATTGATCCGAGAACAAACAATCCACCCTTGTCCGTATCGCGTAGCTTGTCCACTTCGGCTTGGAGAAACGACGTGAAGGGAGCTAGCGCCTTACGATGAAAGTACTGAAATTCGTCAATTACGATGATCCAGCCAAGCTCGCACATGGCTTTGATGGTTGCAGCCATGTGCCGGAAGGTTGGCGCAATTTCCCGGGCCTCATCCTGCTGAAATCCATAATCCTCGAGCGCGTCCTGGAAGGTTTGCACGACCCCCCGCTCGTCGCTGTCCGGAACCTGAAAATAGAACGCCTTTAGGTCAGGCCGGTTGCGGAGCGAGCGTTGAATCAGTGTTGTCTTACCTATCCGGCGCCGGCCCGAGATTGCGCAGAAGAACCACCGGCCGGAGCTTATGATTCCCTCGATATCGGCCTGCTCACGCGAGCGGCCGTAAAAGCCCCACTTCCTGTCGGTAGCAGCGTTCATATAATTAATATAATAAAAATTACGTTACTACGCAAGATCCAGTAACTAATTGTTATAATTGACATTATTTTGCGCTAGTTACGACCATGCCCAGCGCAGCGGTGCGGGCGGGTTGCCGGCGGCCAGCTCCACATGCAGCACCCGGCGGCGTCCCTGCGTCGTCCGCTTGCGCGAGGAATGCACCAACAGCGGCGACATGACGAACACACCGCCGGCC
>JADFVY010000291.1 GCA_015222795.1 Pseudomonadota bacterium
CGCGAGGAAATCAAGGCCCGCGTGGGAAAAGTGGCGGAGATGCTGCGGCTGTCGCCGATGCTGGACCGCCGGCCGTCGGAGCTTTCCGGCGGTCAGCAGCAGCGCACGGCGCTGGCGCGCGCGCTGGTCAAGGACGCCGACGTGGTATTGCTCGACGAGCCGTTGGCGAACCTGGATTACAAACTGCGCGAGGAACTGCGCGACGAACTGCCGAAACTGTTCCGCGACCGCGGCTGTACCGTGGTCTACGCCACCAGCGAACCGACCGAGGCCCTGCTGCTGGGCGGTCATACCGCGACCCTGCATGAGGGTCGCGTCACGCAGTTCGGCGAGACCGCGACGGTCTATCGCCAACCGCTGGATCTTGTCTCGGCAATGGTATTTTCCGACCCACCGATCAACAGCGCGCCGGTAACCAAACAGGGCGACAGGTTCGTTCTGAACGACCGGGTAAGCTGGTTAGCGGGGGAAGGTCAGCGGAGCCTGAAGGACGGTCCCTATATCGTGGCTATCCGCCCCCACCACATAACCCCGGTTGATCATGGGACCGGCGCGGTACGGATCGACGGCAAGGTTCTGGTGACCGAACTCAGCGGTTCGGAAAGCGTTGTCCATTTCGAAGTCGATGACAGAACCTGGATATCGCAATCCCATGGCATCCATGCCTTCAAAGTCGGCGACGGTGCAGCCTTCTATGTGGATACGAGCCGATGCATGTATTTCGACCGGGACAGCGAGAGGCTGGCGGCCTGATGTCGAAAATCACCCTGACGGATATGCGCCACAGCTACCTCGCCGACCCGAAGACCGACGACGACTGGGCGATCAAGAAAATGAGCGTCGACTGGTCGGACGGCGGCGCCTATGCGCTGCTGGGGCCGTCGGGCTGTGGCAAGACGACCCTGCTGAACATCATATCCGGCCTGCTGGTCCCGACCGAGGGCTCGGTATGGTTCGGTGATGATGAGGTAACGCATTTGCCGCCCGACAAGCGGAATATCGCGCAGGTATTCCAGTTCCCGGTCGTCTACGACACCATGACCGTATACGACAATCTGGCCTTCCCCTTGCGCAACAGAGGTATTGCCGAGGGCGATGTGGACCGGCGAGTGCGCGAGATCGCGGAAATGCTGGAGCTGGACAGCACGCTCACCAAGCGGGCCTCGGGCCTTACCGCCGACGGCAAGCAGAAGATATCGTTGGGCCGAGGCCTGGTGCGCGACGACGTCAGCGCGATCCTGTTCGACGAGCCGCTGACCGTAATCGATCCGCATCTGAAATGGGTGTTGCGCTCGAAGCTGAAGGAACTGCACCAGCGCGTCGGCACGACCATGATTTACGTCACCCACGACCAGACCGAGGCCCTGACCTTCGCCGACCAGGTAGTGGTCATGCATGAGGGGACGGTCGTTCAGATCGGCACGCCAGTCGAGCTGTTCGAGCGTCCGCGCCATACCTTCGTCGGCCATTTCATCGGCTCGCCGGGGATGAACGTGCTGCCCTGCGGGCTGGAAGGCGGCGCGCCGGTGTTTGGCGGCCATACCGTGCCGACCGATCACCCGGTCGCCCATAAACCCAACGGTGAAAGACTGGAAATCGGCGTCCGGCCGGAATTCGTGACTTTCGCGCCAGAGGGCATCCCGGTCGATATCGTCAGGGTCAGCGACGCCGGGCGCTTCAGCATCGTCGATGCCCGCCACGGCGATCATCTGATCAAGCTGCTGGCGCCGGAGGGCGAGGAACTGCCGTCCGAGAACATCCACATTCGTTTCGACCCCGGCCATACGCAGGTTTATGCGGATGGCTGGATGGTGAGTTGAGGAACGACGATGGCTGCAAAAACACATAACTCCAAGGCCTGGCTGTTCGTTCTGCCGGTGGTCATTCTGGTCGCCTTCAACGCGCTGATCCCGCTGATGACGGTGGTCAATTACTCGGTCCAGGAAACCTTCGGCAACAATGTCTTCTTCTGGGAGGGCGTCGGCTGGTTCGAGCAGGTGCTGCATTCCGAGCGATTCCATGCTTCCCTGATGCGCCAGCTTACCTTCACCGGCATTATCCTGGCGATCGAGGTGCCGCTGGGCGTCGCAATCGCGCTGACAATGCCCAAGAAAGGCCCCTGGGTATCGGTTTGCCTGGTGTTCATGGCGATGCCGCTGCTGATTCCCTGGAATGTCGTCGGCGCCATGTGGAACATCTTCGCCCTGCCCGAAATCGGCCTGTTGGGGCGCATGATCAACGGCATGGGGATCGACTACAATTTCACCCAGCAACCCGGTTCAGCCTGGTTCACCACCATCCTGATGGATGTCTGGCACTGGACGTCGCTGGTCGTCCTGCTGGCCTATGCGGGCCTGCGCTCGATCCCTGACGCCTATTACCAGGCGGCGAAGATAGACGGCGCCAGCGGCTGGGCGGTGTTCCGCTATATCCAGTTGCCCAAGATGAAGCGCGTGCTGACCATCGCCATCCTGCTGCGCTTCATGGACAGTTTCATGATCTATACCGAGCCCTTCGTGCTGACCGGCGGCGGGCCTGGCAATACCACGACCTTCCTGTCGATCGATCTGGTGAAGATCGCGCTGGGCCAGTTCGACCTCGGCCCGGCGGCGGCGATGTCGCTGATCTACTTCCTGATCGTGCTGTTGCTGAGCTGGATTTTCTACACCCTGATGATGCGCAACGAGGACCAGTGATGAAAAAAGTAATCTGGCTGGCGCCAGCCATCTACATCCTGTTCCTGATGCTGCCGATCTATTGGCTGGTGAACATGTCGTTCAAGACGACGAACGAGATTCTCAATGTCTTCACCCTGTGGCCGCAAAATTTCACGCTGGAAAACTACGAGAAAATCTTCACCGATTCGACCTGGTACAACGGCTATTTCAACTCGCTGGCCTATGTGCTGATGAATATGGTGATCGCCGTGACGGCGGCACTGCCGGCGGCCTATGCCTTCTCGCGATATCGCTTCCTGGGCGACAAGCATCTGTTCTTCTGGCTGCTGACCAACCGCATGGCGCCGCCCGCCGTGTTCGCCCTGCCCTTCTTCCAGCTTTATTCGGCCGTCAACTTGTTCGACACCCACATCGCGGTGGCGCTGGCCCATACCCTGTTCAACATCCCGCTGGCGGTGTGGATCCTGGAAGGCTTCATGTCCGGCGTGCCCAAGGAACTGGACGAGACGGCCTATGTCGACGGCTATCCCTTCTGGCGCTTCTTTCTGCGGGTATTCATGCCCACCATCGCGGCGGGCATCGGCGTCGCCTGCTTCTTCTGCTTCATGTTTTCCTGGGTCGAGTTGCTGCTGGCCAAGACCCTGACCGCGGTCGTGGCCAAGCCGATCGCCGCCACCATGACCCGAACGGCCAGTACGGCGGGCTACGAATTGGGGCTGCTGGCGGCGGCCGGAACGCTGACCATCATCCCGGGCGCCTTCGTGATCTATTTCGTGCGCAACTACATCGCCAAGGGCTTCGCCCTCGGCCGGGTATAGGAAGGAGCACCGGTATGGGTTTATCCTGGATGGCCTGGACCTGGCCCACCGCGGCCTTCTTCATCTTCATATTGCTGGCGCTCGTCACCATGGGCGTCTGGGAATGGCGCAGCCCCGGCGGCGACCCGCGCCGCGGCGTCCTGGGGCTGGACACGACCCGCGGCGACCGCCTGTTCATCACCCTTCTGGGCAGCGCCTTTATCTTCCTGGGCTGGCTCGGCCTTATGGGCACACCCTTGTGGGGCGCGCTGGTCATATCGGTGATTTACGGAGTCTCGGTTTTCCGATGGGTTTGAGCGGCCCGCGCGCATTGCATGGCGGTCCACCATCGGCGAACAAAAATCCGATGGACGTGGCTGTGCCAGGTGCAAGGGGCGATCCAATGACTGGAGCGGACAAGACAAAGGAATTCACGACAGCCAACCGGGCCGCATGGGAGGAAGCCGCGCCAATTCATGGCCAGCAAAATCAGGCGCGATTGATTGAAGAGTTCAGCAGACCCGGATTTTCCTGCCTTGACCAGGTTGAGACCAACCGACTGAAAGCATTGGGCGTCGAGGGCAGGGACGTCGCGCAGATATGCTGTAACAACGGCCGGGAGCTTCTGTCGGTCAAGAACATGGGCGCGGCGCGATGCGTGGGGTTCGACGGTGCGCAAGGATTTGTGGATCAAGGCCGGGAACTGGCCAAAGCCGGCGGCCTGGATGTCGAGTTCGTTTGCACCGATGTCTACGACATCGATGACGGTTTTGCGCGCTGCTTCGATCTGGTGACAATCACCATCGGGGTGTTGGGTTGGATGCCCGACCTGCAACGATTCTTCTCCGTCGTCGCAAAGCTGATCAAACCGGGCGGCGCGTTGTTCATTTACGAACAGCATCCAATCCTGGAAATGATCGAGCCGGCCGACGCGGACACGCCCATTGTGTGGGAGTTCTCATACTTCAACAAAAAGCCGTATGTGGAGACGGGTGGTTTAGACTATTACGGCGGCGAAAAATATGATGCGAAACCGGCAACATCATTCTCCCATACCATGGCGGAAATCCTGATGGCGGGCATCGATAGCGGCCTTGCGGTTGAGCATATCGAGGAATTCCCGCACCACATATCCAATACCTGGTGGAATGTGGAGAAATCCGGGATCGGTCTGCCAATGTGTTACACGCTGGTATTGCGGAAAAATATCTGATTGACCGGCCGGTCAGGCGTAGCGGTGAATGATGCGCTCGCCGAAGAAGCGGGCGCCTTCCATCGGGGGCATGGGCTGGATCACCACGTAATTGACGCCGGCCTCGGCCCACTGGTCGATGCGCTCGCAAACGGCTGCCTCGTCGCCGGTCAGGTTGGCTTGCAGCACGTCGTCCACCGTCGGCGGAACGGGGAAGCGGTGTTTACGTTCCTCGGCATACATTTCGGCCCATTGCAGCGTCTCGTCCGGGCCTTTGTCGGCCAGCCCGACGGCCGAGACCGCGACCTCGAAAGGCCTGTCCGGGCGCTTCGCGCGCATGCCTGCGACGAGGCCGGACACGATCTCCGGCGCCTTGGAATACATGAACCAGACGTCACCGTGGTCTACCATCAATTGCTGCGTCGGCTCGGAATCGCCGGCGATCCAGATCGGCGGGTAGGGCGTTTGCACCGGTTTGGGATTGCAGTAGGCATCCTTTAGCTGAAAGTGGTCACCGGCAAAATTGAAGACCTCTTCGGTCAGCAACCCGCGCACGATATGCAGGGTTTCGTCCAGCCGGGCGATACGCACCAGCCCCTCGTCGCTCCATTGCGGGAAGCCGTATGATCTGGATTCGGCGGCGAACCAGCCGGAGCCCGGCGCATAGATCACCCGGCCGCCGGTAATCTGGTCCAGCGTGCAGAGAATCTTGGCGGTCAGCCCGGGATGGCGGAAGGTGTTGTTCACAGAATGCCCGCCCAGCCTGACGCGCTTGGTAAGTGTGCCCAGCGCCGTCATGGCGGTCCAGAATTCCAGCACCGGGCCGGAGCGATCCAGATGGGCGTTTTCCACATGGTCGGGGATCCAGATCGAATCATACCCCAGATCCTCGGCCATGCGCGCCATTTCCAGCGTATAATCGAAGCCCGAAGAAGTCGCCCCCATCTCCGCCTGAATATTCAGCCGCAGCCCGAATTTTATCTTTGACACCATTGCCGGCCCTCCCTTTGATTGTCCGTTCGTATCCCAACCGACACTGTCATAATTCTTAACCGTTGCGTGACCAATCACTCAACTGTGAAACAAGGATCGCGAAAGCCTGGATATCCCATTGTTAAGTTTGTAACAGATCGGAAATCCTCGACCTTGATAGAAATATCCATGGAAAAATGATCGCTTGATAACTATGTTCCACGGCAGGAGGATGCCGATCCATGCAACGCCGTATCATCAGTGTAGCCCTGCCATTGTTTTGCGCCTTAGCGCTGTCGGGCTGCGGCTTGCCGCTACTCGCCGGAATGACCCTTGTGGAATTGAGCACAGCGGGATCTGTGATCTCCACTGCCGCGACCGGCAAGGGGCTCAGCGAGCATGCCATGGATGTCGCGACCGGGCGTGATTGCCGCATAATCGATTCCATGGTCCGCGCCGACCGGAAGCTTTGCGAGCGCAGGAATTCGCCGGCGCTCAATAAGGACTGGAAGGGGCTCGCCAGTATCGACGGCGAACCCTACACAGCATTGCCCATCCTGGATCCCGGTTCGGAAGCGCGCAGCGCCAAGGGAGGGTAACAGCCCTCTAAGCCTTCTTCTCCCAGCCCTTGTCGGTCTGCTGCCAGTAGGTGACTTCGTGGCCGGCCTCTTTCCAGGTCTTCCAGTGGCCGCGGGCGCGTCGCACCGCTTCGTTGTCGCAGCCAGCGCTGTCAGCGTCGTCCAGAACTCCAGCACCGGCCCGCTCATGCCGGGCCTCTGGATTTTTATGGACATACGTTACAGAAAAATCCTTGTATCGTGCGGTAGATCTTTGCCCTGTTAGCACAAAGAGCCAACCGCTCCGAAACTTGGAACAAGCCAATGACCACGAATATCGGCACCGTATCGACTAGAATGAAACAGGCTTGGGGAGCCTTGTGCATCGCCATCTACTGCAACGAAAAAGGCATCCGTCATCCGAGCATAGATCAATTAATTCCGCAATTACTGGCGCTTCTCGTAGCCCCCTGTCTACCCCAGTGGGAGACAAATTTATGCAAGCTTGACCTGCACGGACTGGGCGAACCACTGCCGCCGGATTTGGAAACGTTACTGGTTCCTCAAACTCGTAACGAGTTTTACGAACTGATCGAAAACACGGTAGAGATAGGCATGAGCGACATGTGGGTTGCCAACACTTCACGGCCGCTCGAACACGCGTTAAAATGCGCTGAAATCTTAAAACGAAACGGTATTGACCCCCCGGCGGTCGATGCTCTGTTCCCAAGCCATGAGGATGATTTAGGTGGCGACTGGGGCCCGGAATTCAGTTCCGACGAATACGCACGCGTTAAAGTCCGCTTTAATCGAATTTTTCCTCTCTCATAACCTGAACGTCATCAGGCTTTCTTCTCCCAGCCTTTGTCGGTCTGTTGCCAGTAGGTGACTTCGTGGCCGGCTTCTTTCCAGGTCTTCCAGTGCGCGCGGGCGCGTTGCACTGCTTCATCGTCGCCGCCATCGAACATTTCGCAACAGAGTTCGAACTTGTCGGGATCGGCGAGTTCCGCCCCGTCCACCAGGAAGACAACATGGGCGCCGTTGGGATTTTCCTCCGCGGTGGTCAGCCAGACCGGCTGTTTGTCCGCCTGGCCTTCCTTGGCGGTCCCGTGCGGCAGGAAACCGTCCTTGTCGTAAACCCACAACAGCGCGTTGAGCGCCTCGACTCGCGCATCCGAGCGCGCGATCACCACCGCCCGCCAATCGCGCCCGAGCGAGGTCAGCAACATCTTCGGCAGCACCTGCTCCAGCGGGCTGCGCTCCAGGTGGTAAAAGCGAATTTCGGTCATGGAATTGCCGGGTGGTGGATAGCCCCCCTCCCCGGCCCTCCCCCGCAAGCGGAAGAGGGGGTTCTATCGTGCAAGCGCGAAGAAAGGAGCCCTCTCCCGCTTGCGGGGGAGGGTTGGGAGGGGGTGACGGGGAGCGGCACGCCCGCGCCCCCTACTTCTCGTAATTATCCGCCACGAACCGATCCAGCAGCCTCACGCCGAAGCCGGTGGCGCCCTTGGGTACGGTCGGCCTGGACTCTTTCGACCAGGCCATGCCGGCGATGTCGAGATGGGCCCAGGGGGTCTTGTTCACGAAGCGCTGCAGGAACTGGGCCGCGGTGATCGAGCCGGCGCCCTTGCCACCGATATTCTGCATGTCGGCGGCGGGCGATTTGATCAGCTTGTCGTAGTTTTCGTGCAGCGGCATGCGCCAGACTTTCTCGCCGGTATCCGTGCCGGCGGCGAACAGGCGGTCGGCCAGCTTGTCGTCATTGGCAAACATGCCGGCATATTCGTGGCCCAGGCCGACGATGATCGCCCCGGTCAGGGTCGCCAGATCGACGATGAATTCCGGTTTGAACCGGTCCTGACAGTACCACAGCACGTCGGCCAGCACGAGCCGGCCCTCGGCGTCGGTGTTGAGAATTTCGATAGTCTGGCCCGACATGGATTTGACGATGTCGCCGGGGCGTTGGGCCTTGCCGTCGGGCATGTTTTCGACCAGCCCGACGAGGCCGACCACATTGGCCTTCGCCTTGCGCCCGGCCAGCGCCTTCATCAGCCCGATGACGGTGCCCGAGCCGCCCATGTCCCATTTCATCTCTTCCATGCCCGGGCCGGGCTTCAGCGAGATGCCGCCGGTGTCGAAGGTGACGCCCTTGCCGACGAAGGCAATCGGCTTTTTCGATTTCGCCGCGCCGTTCCAGGACATGACGACGATGCACGATTCCCGCTCGGAGCCCAGACCAACGCCCAGCAGCGCATTCATGCCCAGTTTGGCCATCTTCTTCTCGTCCAGGATCTCCACCTTGACACCAAGTTTGGTGAGTTCCTTGCACTGCGCGGCCAGCGATTCAGGGTAGATCACATTGCCCGGCTCGGACACCAGATCGCGGGCGAAAACCACGCCGTCGGCGATCTTGTCCATCGGGCCATGGGCCTTCTTTGCCGCCGCCGCACCCTTCACGCCGATCTTGATGGCCTTCAACGTCGGCTTACCGTTATCGTTTTCTTGCTGCTTGGTCAGGTACTTGTCGAAGCGATAGCCGGCCAGCCGCGCGCCCAGCGCCACATTGGCCGCCGCCGCGGTCAGATCCTTCGTCCCCGCATCGACGATAATCGTGACCTCTGCGGAGCCCGTATTCCTCAGCTTGCCAACCACATTGCCGCCCAGCGCCTGCTGCTCCAGTTCGCCGAATTCCTTACCGGTCCCGGCCAGCAGCACGCGGTCCAGCCCGCCGCCCGCCGGCGCCATGATCTCCAGCGACTGGCCCTTCTTGCCGGTAAACTTGCTGGCCGCGATGGCGCGCTTGACCGCCCCCTTGGTCTGTTTGTCCAGATCCGTCGCGGCCGCGGACAGCTTCTTGCCCTCGGCGACCAGAACGACAACGGCGCCCTTGGCGGGCAGGGCAGGCTCGGCAAATGAAATTTTCATGGTTCCCTCTCTCTAAATCCCCAAAGCGCGCCAGTAGTCGCGCCAACATGGCTGCAACTCTAGCGAAGGATTCGAAAAAGGGAAGGCCGCGAGGACAAAGTCTCTGGCATTCAGCGAAAAATTGCGTCTGCAAGGCTACGTAGCGCAGCCAGAGCCTCATCGTACCCGGTTCTTTCTTCATCACGAGCATAGGACAATGCCAGCACAAATTTTTCATAGTCGTCACGGTAGTCGCCGTCCAATTCCAGAACTTCCAGCGCTTGCACCAAACGCTCTTTACTGGAACGCTCTATCCATTCCGGCGCGTTCTGAATTCGGCCTGCGTCCGCGTCGAGCAATTCCACCGCCAACTCGCGAAACGATGCTTGATCATGGACCAAATCGGACAGTTCCGCCAAATCGTGCAGATGCCTCACAAGGTTTCGGTCTCGCCGACCCGGATTAGCCGCGTCGTTCAGAATTCGCCAGACAAGGGCGCTAAACTTGTCGGCGGCGGTCTCGGCCGGGGAAACACAAGCGATGGACTGAACCTCCGGGGCTACGC
>JADFVY010000026.1 GCA_015222795.1 Pseudomonadota bacterium
AGCGCCAGGCCGAGGGCGCCGGCGAAGGCGGCTTCGGGCCAGCCGGCGTTGGGCGACGCGTGGGTGCGGGCGTCGCGCCACATGACGCGGAGCGCGCGGGTCCAGCTATTGCCGGTCAGGGCGGCGGCCAGGGCCGTTATCAGCCCGGCCAGGCGGGCGGGGATCCAGTTGACCGCATCGTCCAGCCTTGCCGCGGCCTTGCCGAAAGCTCGGTATTTTTCGGTGCGATATCCGATCATGCTGTCGGCTGTGTTGATCGCCTTGTAGGCCAGCATCCCCGGCAGCCCCGCGACGGCGTACCAGAACACTGGCGCCACCACCGCGTCGGCGAAATTCTCCGACAGGGATTCCAGGCCGGCGCGGGCGATGCCGGGCTCGTCCAGGACGGCCGGGTCGCGGCTGACGATATGGCGGATCGCCCGCCGCCCGCCGGCCAGGCCCTCATTTCGCAAGGCAATCGCCACCGCCGCCACATGGTCGTGCAGGCTGCGCTGCGCCAGCAGGGTGGCGACGATCAGCGCCTCGATCATCCAGCCGCCGGGAAGGCCGCGCGCCAGCGTGGCGATCAGCCAGCCCGCCAGGCCCGCGCCGCCCGCGACTACCAGAATCGTGAATACTCCGCGCAGGAAACGCGCGCCCTCGCCGCGTTCCGGCTTGTTCAGCTTACGGTCCATCGCCCCGATCAGCCGCCCGATTGCCTCCACCGGGTGCGGCAGGATGCGAAACAGCGCCCCCATTTCGCCAAACAGCGCATCTAGCGCCAGCGCGGCGGCGAGGACCATCAGAGTTTCCCATTGCGACCAAAGTCCCGACATGGCCGCGACAATGCTTGGCCGGCGGCGGCGCGTCAATCGGGGAAAGTCTGGCGATCCCATGTGGCTACTCGTCCAAGGCCCCGCCGCGCGCAGTGCAAATAGAATAAGGGGATATGGGGATAAGAAAGGGGGATGGAGGGGAGCGCCTTCAATATCGCGGCTTCTCCCCCTCATCCCCCTCTTATCCCCATATCCCCTTTAATTTTGAATCGTTGCCCGGTGCGCGCCACAACGGGGAAAACAATCCGGTCCTTTTGCTTCTTTCCGGTAAATCCGCCCGGTGCCGTAACCATGCCAACTTTCGTCGCCGCCGTAATATTGACCTGACCCGGCGGCGCGCTACTGCTAGAAGCAGGCATAGGGGCATTGCAAGGGGCGACAAACAATGAGCGGCGATATCGGTATCATGGTCTGCGGCCATGGCAGTCGCGATGACAACGCGGTCACGGAATTCGCGTCCGTGGCGGCGGGCATTCGCGATCGCCTGCCGCAATATCCGGTCGAGAGCGGCTTCCTGGAGTTCGCCAACCCGGTGATCCGCGAGGGGCTGGACAAGCTGCGCGACCGCGGGGTGAAACGCATTCTCGCCCTGCCGGGCATGCTGTTCGCGGCCGGGCACGCCAAGAATGATATCCCGTCGGTGCTGAATACCTGGGCGGCGCAAAACCCTGGCGTACAGGTGGATTACGCCCGCGAACTGGGCATTGATGTGAAAATGATGCGCGCCGCCGGCGACCGCGTGGCCGAGGCGCTGGCATCGGCCGGCGACTCGGTTCCGGCCAGCGAAACCCTGCTGGTGGTGGTCGGGCGCGGGGCCTCGGACCCGGACGCCAACTCCAACGTCGCCAAGGTGACCCGCATGCTGTGGGAAGGCATGGGCTTCGGCTGGGCCGAGACCGTCTATTCCGGCGTCACCTTCCCGCTGGTCGAGCCGGGGCTGGAACATGCGGTGAAGCTGGGCTTCAAGCGCATTATCGTGTTCCCCTATTTCCTGTTCACCGGCCGGCTTGTCAAACGCATCCGCGAGCATACCGACATCGTCGCGGCGCGCCACGCGCAAGTCGAATTCATCCACGCGCCCTACCTGAACGACCATCCGCTGGTGCTGGATTGTTTCGTCGACCGGGTGAACGAGATCCTCGAAGGCCAGAACCTGATGAACTGCGCCCTGTGCAAATACCGCGAGCAGGTGCTGGGTTTCGAGGCGGAAGTCGGCCTGCCCCAGGAAAGCCACCACCATCATGTCGAGGGCATCGGCACCGACGCCGCGCATGATCACGAGCATCATCACGGCCACGATCACGGCCATGATCACCATCATCACCCCTACCCCCATGCCGACCACCCGCTGGGCCCGGTGACGATGGAAAAGCTGAAAGACAAGGAAGGGGGCGGCGAGTGACCACCCGCCGCTACGATTACATCCGCGATCCGGTCGCGATCTATGCGGAATCCTTCGCGGCGATCGGGCGCGAAACCGACCTTTCGCGCATTCCCGAGGATCTGCACCCGCTCGCACTGCGCATCGTTCATGCCTGCGGCGACCCGGCTGTCCTGAAGCATATGTCCTGGTCGCCCGGCGCGGGCCGGGCCGGGCGCGAGGCGCTGGAGCTGGGCGCGACCATCCTGTGCGACAGCCGCATGGTGGCGGCCGGCATCATCCGCAAAAAACTGCCCGGCGCGAATCAAGTGCTTTGCACGCTGGGCGACATGGAGGTGCCGGATATGGCGAAGCGGCTGGAAACCACCCGTTCGGCGGCCGCGGTGGAGCTGTGGCGCGACGAACTGGGCGGCGCGGTCGTGACCATCGGCAATGCGCCCACCGCCCTGTTCCATCTGCTGGAGGGGATTGCGACGGGTTGGCCGAAACCGGCGCTGATTCTGGGCTTCCCCGTGGGTTTCGTCGGCGCGGCGGAATCGAAGGAGGCGCTGGTCCAGGACGCCGGCGATATCCCCTATGTCACCCTGCTGGGCCGCGCCGGGGGCAGCGCCATCGCCGCCGCGGCCGTGAACGCGCTGGCCGGCGGCGCCGAATGAGCGGTTGGCTGAACATCGTGGGCATCGGCGAAGACGGGCTGGATGGGATATCGCCGGCGGCCCGCGCACTGGTCGATACCGCCGAGGTCCTGGTCGGTGGCCACCGCCATCTGGCCATGATCCCGGCCGATCATCCGGCCGAGCGCCTGGCATGGCGCAAGCCGTTCGAGGAATCCTTCACCGCCATCGAGGCCCGCGCGGACCGGCGAGTCACCGTGCTGACTACCGGCGACCCGATGCATTACGGGGTCGGCGCGGTGCTGTCGCGCCGCATGAAAGACGCCATAGCGGTCGTAATCCCGGCATCCAGCGCCTTTTCACTGGCCGCCGCCCGGATGCGTTGGCCGCTGCAGGATGCCATCTGCCTATCGGTGCATGGCCGGCCAGCCGAAGTCCTTTTTCTGCATATGTATCCCGGCGCGCGGCTGCTGGTCCTGGTGAATGACGGGAACACGCCGGCGCAAATCGCCGGGATGCTGACCGCGCGGGGGCTTGGCGACAGCCGGGTGGTTGCCCTGGAACATATGGGTGGCTCGCACGAGGCCCGGCATGAGGCGCTGGCGAAAGACTGGGGCGACGGACCGGTCGCGAAACTCAATACCGTCGCGGTGGAATGCGTGGCCGCGCCGGGCGCACGAGTATTGTCGCGAGTCGCGGGCCTGCCCGACGACGCCTTCGAACATGATGGCCAGATGACCAAGCGCGAGACCCGCGCCGCAACGCTGGCCGCCCTGGCCCCGCTGCCCGGGCAATTGCTGTGGGACGTGGGCGCGGGGTGCGGGTCTGTCGCCATCGAATGGATGCGCGCCGGTGGCCGCGCCATCGGCATCGAAAGCAACCCCGACCGCATGGCCATGGCAGCCCGCAACGCGGCCCTGTTGGGCGTTCCGGAACTGGAACTGATAACCGGCAAGGCCCCGGCGGCGCTGGAAGGGCTGGACGCGCCGGATGGGGTGTTCATCGGCGGCGGGATCGGGGCGGACGGCTTGTTCGATGCCTGCTGGTCGGCATTGAAACCGGGTGGGCGGCTGGTAGCAAATACCGTAACCATCGAAGGCGAAGCGACCCTGGCCGGGCTACATCGCGAACATGGCGGCGAAATGGTCCGCCTGGCCGTCTCGAGACTAGCGCCGGTCGGCCGCCTGCACGGCTGGAAACCGTTGATGCAAGTCACGCAATGGCAGGCGGTGAAGTAGCCACCAGATTAAGAATAAGAAGATTTTACCGCAGAGGGCCGCAGAGAGCCGCGGAGGTGCGCGGAGAAGGAAAGATGACTGAAAATGAAATTGGCGAGGCGCTTATTGGATGTGCAATATCCGTCCATTCAGGACTGGGGCCTGGCCTTCTGGAAAGTGCCTACGAAGGTTGCCTCTGCCATGAACTCGGAAAACGAAGCATCCCATTTCGGCGTCAGGTAACGCTGCCTGTCCATTATGATGGCATACAAATCGATAGTGGCTATCGATTGGACATCCTTCTTGATGAAAAAGTCGTTGTTGAAATCAAGGCAGTAGACAAATTGATCAATCTGCATCGCGCCCAGCTTTTGACCTACCTGAAACTCGGAAATTTCAAGCTGGGTTATCTGCTTAACTTCAACACGCTTCGGATGCGCGACGGCATCGTACGACTGGTAAACGGCCTGGACGATTAGATATGAATTTCAAACCCTTCTCTGCGAACCTCCGCGGCTCTCTGCGGCCCTCTGCGGTAAAATACTATCTCTGGTCCCAAGCCTGCTGTTTGAGAGTTTCCTCCGCTCATCCAGAGAACAGGAAGCGGTGGGCTGATGGCTGACGGCGCTCCTGGTACTCTCTTCGGTGTCGGCGTTGGGCCTGGGGATCCGGAACTCATCACGCTCAAGGGCTACCGCCTGCTGCAGGACGTGCCGGTCATTGCCTGGCCGGCGCCGTTGGAGGGTGAAAGCATGGCGCATCGAATCGCGGCGCCGCATCTGCCGGCGGGGCGGATCGAAATACCGATTCGCATGCCGATCAGCACCGACCGCTTCCCGGTCGAGGGCGTCTATGACCAGGCGGCGCTGGATCTGGGCGAGCATCTTTCCGCCGGGCGCGATGTGGCCGTTCTCTGCGAGGGCGATCCGTTCGTCTATGGCTCGTTCATGTATCTCTTCGGGCGGATGGCGGATCGCTTTCCGGTCCGGGTGATCCCGGGCATATCCTCGCTAACGGCGGGCGCGGCGGCGTTGGGCGCCCCGCTGGCGGCCCTGAACGACGTGCTGTCGGTGATCCCCGCGCCGCTGGCGGAGGCGGATCTGGAACACCATCTCGCCAATGCCGACGCCGCCGTGATTATCAAAGTGGGCCGCCATATGGACAAGTTGCGCCGCGTGCTCGACCGGTTGGGCCTGTCGGACTCCGCCCGCTATATCGAATATGCAACGATGGAGAATCAGATCGTTCTACCCTTCACCGAGGCCGCCCAAGGCAAGGCGCCCTATTTCTCGCTGGTGCTGGTGCATCGGCGCGGCGAGGCATGGCGATGAAGATCGCGATCGTGGTGTTGAGCCGGAGCGGGCTGGAATTGGCCCGTCGCCTGCAACCCGAACTCGGCGGCGCGGTGGTGCATGGGCTGGCGGGCCGGGCCGACGGGGCGGACGTGCCGTTCACCGACACGCTGGGCCATCTGCGCGGGTTGTTCGCCGAGGGAACCGCCATTATCGGGATCTTTGCCGCTGGCATCACGATCCGCGCGCTGGGACCCAATCTGGCCAACAAGAAGACCGAATCGCCGGTCATCGCCCTGGCCGAGGATGGTTCCGTCGCCGTGCCGTTGCTGGGCGGCCATCGCGGCGCCAACCGACTGGCGCGGCAAATCGCCGGCATCCTTGACGGCAGCGCGGCCATTACCACGGCGGGCGATCTGGGGCTTGGGCTGGCGCTGGACGAACCGCCGAGAGGCTGGAGCGTCGCCAATCCGCAAGTCGCGAAGACGCTGGCCGCCGCCATGCTGGCCGGAGATTCGGTGCGGTTGATTGTCGAGGCCGGCGACGATTCCTGGCCCGATCGCGCGCTGTTTTCCGACGCGGGCGACCTGACCCTGCTGATCACCGCCCGCGCCGGGCGCGAGGACGACAAAACCCTGGTGATCCATCCTCCAGTGCTGGCCCTGGGCGTGGGTTGCGAACGCGGCGCCTCGACCGGGGAACTACAGGCTCTTGTCGATGAGACCCTCGCCGAGGCGGGCCTGGCCCCCGGCGCGCTTGCCGCCATCGCCTCGCTGGATCTGAAGTCCGATGAAGAGGCCGTGCTGGCCTGCGCCGAAAATCTCGGCCTGCCGGCGCGTTTCTTCACGGCGATGGAACTGGAGGCCGAGGCCCCGCGTCTCGCCACCCCGTCAGAGGTCGTCTTCAGCGAGGTCGGTTGCCATGGCGTGTCCGAGGGCGCGGCGCTGGCGCTGGCCGGGCCGGACGCCGAATTGGTCGTCCCAAAGCGCAAATCCTCCCGGGCCACCTGCGCCATCGCACGAAGCCCAAAAACCATCGACACAAGCACCGCCGGAACGGCCAGGGGCCGTCTCGCCGTGGTCGGCATCGGCCCCGGCGCCGATGCCTGGCGCACGCCCGAGGCCACCATGGCGCTGGCCGGCGCGGACGAAGTGGTTGGCTACGGTCTCTATCTCGATCTCGTCGGCGGGCTGATCGCCGGCAAGCCACGGCACGACTCGGAACTGGGCGAGGAGGAAGCCCGCGCGCGCATCGCCCTGGACCTCGCGGCGCAAGGCAGGTCGGTCGCCCTGGTCTGTTCCGGCGATCCCGGCATCTATGCGCTGGCGACCCTGGTCTTCGAACTGCTGGACCGGGAGGAACGGCCAGACTGGAACCGCGTCGAGACCACCATTATACCCGGCATTTCTGCCCTGCAAGCCGCCGCCGCCCGTGCCGGCGCGCCCCTGGGCCACGACTTCTGCGCGATCTCGCTATCCGACCTGCTGACCCCCCGCGAGACCATCCTGCAACGGCTGAAAGCCGCGGCGGAAGCCGATTTCGTCGTCGCCATCTACAACCCACAAAGCAAAACCCGCCGCGAACTCCTGCCCCTGGCGAAACAGACCCTCGCCACCGCCCGCCCCCCCGAAACCCCTGTCATCCTGGCCCGAAACCTCGGCCGCGCGGACGAGACTATGACCGTCACCACACTAAGGGAATTCGACACCGAAACCGTCGATATGCTGACCCTGGTAATGATCGGCAACAGCCAGACAAAAGTCACCATGGGCGGCCGGGCCTATACGCCGAGAGGATACGCCAAAAAGGCGCGAACACGGTCAGACCATGTTCCGCGGGGGCCTGTTAAAGTATAAGGGGATATGGGGATGAAGAGGGGGATGCGGGGGAGATGTTGGAAGATCGGGGTACAGACAGATTGACCGAGATTATTATCGAATGTGTGATTGCGGTACATCGAACTCTTGGTCCAGGCTTTCTTGAAAGCACCTACCATAATGCGCTTGAGATCGAACTCCTGGATCGCGGCATGAAGGTCGAGCGCGAAAAGGAAATCGATCTTTATTATAAGAATAAGCCAGTGGGCCGCCACCGCCTCGACATTATCGTGGAGGACGCTGTAATACTGGAATTGAAGGCGGTTGAAGCCCTTAACAAGAATCATTACGCACAAATCCGCGCGTACCTGCTCGCCAGCGGAATAAGCACCGGCTTGCTGGTTAACTTCGCGGGTCACAAGGCGGATTACAGAAGAATTGAACGTGGCGCCATCAAGTGATCCCCTCATCCCCCCTTTATCCCCCTATCTCCTTTCACTACAAGCCTTAAATCACGAAGCTGGGGCCACCCCCGTTAGGAAGATTGAATGACAGTCCATTTCATCGGCGCGGGGCCTGGGGCTCCGGATCTTATTACTGTTCGGGGGTTGAAGATTATTCAGCGTTGCCCGGTCGTGCTTTATGCCGGGTCGCTGGTGCCGGTCGAAATTGTGGCCGAGGCGCCGGCGGGGGCGCGGGTGGTTGATACCGCGCCGATGCATCTGGATGAAATTATCGCCGAGATGCAGGCCGCCCACGAGGCGGGCAACGACATCGCGCGGGTTCATTCGGGCGACCCTTCGCTCTATGGCGCCATCGCCGAGCAGATGCGCCGCCTGGACGCGCTGGAAATTCCTTACGATGTGACGCCCGGCGTGCCCGCCTTCGCCGCCGCCGCCGCCGCGCTGGCGACGGAACTGACCCTGCCGGAGATCAGCCAGACCGTAATCCTGACCCGCACGGCGGTGCGCTCGTCATCAATGCCCGAGGGGGAGGACCTGGAAACGCTGGGCCGCAGCGGCGCGACCCTGGCGGTGCATCTGTCGGTCAACAATCTCGCCCGCGTGGTGCGCGAACTTATCCCCCATTACGGCGCTGATTGCCCGGTGGTCGTGGCCTATCGCGTGACCTGGCCGGACCAGCAATTTATCCACGGAACACTGTCCGACATCCGGGAAAAGGTAAAGGCGTCGGGCATCACCCGCACCGCCCTGATCATGGTCGGCCGCGTGCTGGCCGCATCGGATTTCGACGAAAGCCGCCTCTACGCCCCCGATCATCACCACGTGCTGAGGCCGCGGAAGGGGTAGGGTGAGGGGGTGCGACCTCGTCCTTCGAGACGGCTGCTAACGCAGCCTCCTCAGGATGAGGCTCCAACGTTTGCGCCCTCATCCTGAGGAGGGCCGAAGGCCCGTCTCGAAGGAGGTGGTCGCTCGGTGGCGCGCTTCGTTCAATCCCGCGCGCCCGCGTCCTCCAGGGCCCTTTCTATGCGACGGTCTCGGCCGCCTCGGGCCCAGCCCAGGGCGCCGCGGCCGGTGAAATCCTGTATGTTGACGTCAGCGTCGGCACGCAGCAGCAGTTGGACAAGCTCGAAATGGCCCTTCGCGGCGGCCCGCATCAGGGGAGTCTGACCCTGGCGGTTCTGGTGGCTCAGGTCGCTGCCGCCGCCGATCAGCATGTCGGCGATGTCGTACTCGCCCTGAGCCGAGGCCCAGGTCAGCGCCGTATTACCCAGCTTGTCGGCAACGTCGGTGCGCGCGCCGCCGGCCAGCAGTATATCGACGATATCGACCTCGCCGGCGATCGTGCCTCTTATCAACGCGCTGCGGCCCTTACTGTCCTGCTGGTCGAGATGGGCGCGTTGCTGGATCAGTTCCTTCATCCGGTCGATATCGCCGTTGCCGGCGACGACGGTGATTTCCGGCTCCTGGAACAGGATTGACTGCGCCACGGCGGGAAGCGGGACGGCCGCGGCCAGGCATGCCGCGACGGCGGCGATTGCCCCCAGCCGCCTCATCGCTCCAGTTTTCGAGCTATCCACTGCAAGACCTCCTTCAAATCCGAACATTGTTCCCCCGGTTCGGGCGCGGGGCGTTCCAGCATGATAACCGGAATGCGGCGTTGGCGCGCCGCGATAATTTTACCCACCGTTGCCTCGCCGCCGCTGTTGCGGCTGACCAGCAGGTCGATATCCTGTTCTTCCATCAGGCGCAACTCGTTATCGACGGTAAACGGGCCGCGGCCGACCACCACAAATCCGGGCGGCGCGGTATGGGGCTCCGGCGTTTCCGCCACCCGCGACATCAGCCACACGCCCTTTACGTCGGCGAATTGCCATAACTGGCCCGACCCCAGCGCCAGGAAGGCGCGTTTACCCAGGCTGGGCAGTCGTTCGGCGGCTTCGGCCGCATCGGCGACGGGTATCCAGTTGTCGCCGGGCCGCGCCGTCCAGGGCGGCCGCCACAGGATGGCCCGGTCGACACCAGATATTTCACAGGCAGTCCGGGCATTAGCGGAAATCCGCGCGGCATAGGGATGCGTCGCATCGACGATCATGTCGATTTCCTCTTCGCGCAGCCAGTGCGCCAGCCCCTCGACGCCGCCGAACCCGCCGGTCCGCGTCATGCCGGGCAGGGACCGAGGTTCGTTTGTCCGCCCGGCCAGCGAGCTGACGACCTCCAGCCCGCCCTCAAATTTCTCGCCGGCGGCCTCGTGCAGCGCCGCGGCCTCGCCGGTGCCACCCAGGATCAACAGCCGTTTCACGATCGCGCCTCGCCGACGATCCGCCCCGCCCGATCGACCACCAATACATCCAGATCGATGCCGCCGGCCAGCATGGCCAGCGCGACTTCCCGCGCCCGGCGCGCCACCAGGGGGCCAAGCGGCAACTCGCCCGCCAGTTCCAGCACCTGCGCGGCAGTGTTTGCCTCGCGCGCCGCTTGCGCC
>JADFVY010000292.1 GCA_015222795.1 Pseudomonadota bacterium
AATCGGGGCCGACCTGGCGGCGGCGCTGACGATCGACGGCACGCCCTCGCTGGTCCGGTTGTCGCGGTACCGGGCGGCGATCCCGCAATACACGATCGGGCATCTCGACCGCATCGCCGGTATCGATGCAGAACTCGCGGCGCTGCCCGGACTACATCTCCACGCCAGCTGGCGCGATGGCATCGCGGTCGGCGACTGTATTCGCAATGCCGAGAAGCTGGCCGACAGTCTGGGTTGATTGTCACCTGACTCCGCTATGCGGCCATCTCATTTTTTGGGTTACTCGCGCCAGATTTTTTGGGGTTGAATGAATTGCGACGTTATTGGGAGACGTCGGCGATGCGTTTCAACGCAAGCGCGAATCTTGCTCTCTTCGGTGCATGAACAGCGTGGTTTCCATGTCCGAGTTGACGTGGATCAACGATTTTCCAGTCGGCGCGTGAGCTAATCCACACTAATTTTATCGTAAGTCTCCAACGGTCGGTAATCGCGCCGTCGTTTAACGTAATGTGGTGTATCCAATGCGCCCTTTGAAAATTTCCATATACGCTTTTTTTGCAGTTTTTCTCCTGTTGACCGGCATGTCGGGGAAGATGATTCCGGCAGTGAACGCCCAGACCGCCGCGACGGGTGACACCGTTGCCGACGAAGCGGAGGCTCCGGACAACGAAATCTGTCTGGATTGTCATGGGATGGAGGGGTTCGATACGGAATATCCTAACGGAGAACAGCGCCAGATCCATGTATCGCCGGAACGATTCGGACAGAGTGTGCATGGGAAACGCTTCTGCGTGGAATGTCATAAGGACATCAAAGAAATTCCCCACGCGGAATTTTTGGATCGAAAAGTCAGCTGCGTACAATGTCACCGGAGCCTGTGGGACACCGCCCAAAAAGAAGGAAAGACCGAGGAGTTCGCGAGGCTGGGCGAGGTGGTGCAGCAGATCGATAGCTACATGGGATCGGTCCATGCACAGCCGAATATGGAAGACCAGTCGAATACGAATGCAACCTGTTACGATTGCCACAATGCCCATTACATTAGCCACATCGAGGGCGAGCTAGGTGCACTGTCGCGACTGGAAATTCCGGATATTTGCGGAAAGTGCCACACCGAACAGGCGTCCGATTATTTTACATCGGTGCATGGGAAGGAAGTTGCACTCAATTCAAATCCATACGCAGCTGTTTGCATAGACTGCCATACCACGCACAGCATAAACTCACCGGCCGCCGACAAAAACAGGCTGGTGATCGCGGAAAATTGCGGCAGTTGTCATGACCAACAGTATGAGACCTACACGGGAACGTACCATGGCCAGGTTAACACCCTGGGATATGCCTACACGGCGAAGTGCTTCGACTGCCACGGATCTCACAAGATCCAGAGGGTGAACGACGAAGCGTCAATGGTGCACGCGAACAACCGCCTAGCGACCTGCGGCAAATGCCACGACGATGTGACTGCGGGGTTCGCCTCGTTCCAGCCGCACGGAAATTCCGGCGATTTCGATCGCTACCCCTATATGTGGATCGCCTCGAAATTCATGATTGCGCTGGTTCTCGGCGTGTTTGCCTTCTTCTGGACGCATGCGGCGCTGTGGTTCTATCGCGAGTATATGGACCGCAAGCAAGGCAAAAATGCGCCGCATGTCCAGACCGACCTGCTGCCGCATCTGGAAGGCAAATACGTGAAGCGCTGGAGCCTGATTTGGCGTGTCGCCCACCTTCTGCTGGCGCTCGTCGTTATGATACTTGTCCTGACCGGAACCGCGGTGCTCTTTGCGGAGCGTGACTGGGCGCAGTTCACCATGTGGATGCTGGGTGGGCCCGAAAACGCGGCGTTCGTGCATCGGATCGGAGCCCTTACGTTCATCGGTCTGTTCGGTGGGCACCTGATCTATTTCGCATTCTGTCTGGCCCGAAACTGGAAGGAATTCAAAATCTTCGGGCCGAACTCTCTGGTGCCGAATCTGCAGGACCTGTGGGACGTGATCGCCATGTTCAAATGGTTCTTCGGCAAAGGGCCGCGTCCCATCTTCGACCGCTGGGCTTACTGGGAGAAATTCGACTATTGGGCGCCGTTCTGGGGCATGGGAATCATTGGCGTGAGCGGTCTAATGATGTGGTTCCCGTCTGCGACCGCCTCGGTTCTTCCCGGCTGGGTGTTTAATGTCGCGACCATCGTGCATGGCGAGGAAGCCTTCCTGGCCGCGGTGTTCCTGTTCTCGGTGCATTTCTTCAATGTGCATTTCAGACCGGACAAGTTCCCGCAGGATATCGTGATGTTCACGGGCGCCATGCCGCTGGAGGAATTCAAGCATGAACACACCGTGGAATACCGGCGTCTGGTCGAGAATGGTGAATTGGAGAAATATCTGGTTGAGGCTCCGTCAGCTCCGATGACGTTTTTCTCCAAGGTCTTGGGGGCAACCCTGATCTTCATCGGTCTGACGCTTCTGGTTCTGGTCCTCAACGGGTTCGCGAGTCATACGGGCGTGTAGAGGTGACGCCTTTTATCCAAGGGGCGTTCGAGCTTTCTCATACGATTAGTTTTCGATTGGAGACTTGTAATGAAATATCTTGCTTTGAGTGTGGCGCTGACGCTGGCATTGGTCGGTTGTGATGAAAAGGCCGCGGCGCCGGCCGATATTGCCGCCGGCAAGGCCATCGCGGAAACGCAATGCGTCGGCTGTCATGGGCTGGATGGCGTGGGAAAGGCCGCCGGAATTCCAAATCTGGGGGCGCAGGTGGAAAAATACCTGCTCGATTCGTTGCATGCTTATGAAGAAGGAGTGCGGACGCATGCCGCACTCAAGAATTTGACTCATGAACTGGATGCGGCGGATTTGCGCAACGTCGCGGGCTACTATGCCAGCTTGCCGCCGGCTGAGGCCGCCAGTAGCAAGGGGGAGGTCCAGTCTCCCTACGAAAAGGGTAAGGCCGCCGCCGCGGGTTGCGTCGATTGCCATGGCGATGATGGCAACAGCACGACTCCGGGTATCCCAAGCCTGGCGGGCCAGCAGCCGCGTTACTTCGTCTCCGCCGTGCGGGCCTATCGGGACGGACGGCGCGAGAAGCCGACGATGGAGATGCTGGGGGCGCTCGACGCCGTCGATCTGGAAAGCCTTGCGCTGTTTTACGCATCCCAGACACCGGCGACGCGCAAAGCTTCGGCATTCGGCGATCCGGTTGCCGGCGAGCCGCTGACGGCCCGTTGCGGCGGTTGCCACGGGGCAGACGGCGTGAGCATGGATACGGCGACGCCAACCCTCGCCGGGCAGGATCCGCAATACCTCGCCGCCGCGATCAAGGGGTATCGCGACCAGGCCCGACATCACGATGTAATGCGCGACGACAACACCGACAAGGAGATCGAGGATATCGCCGCGTTCTATGCCGCGCAGGGCTCCAAGGCGGCGGAGGGCGGGCCGCTAACGGTGCAGAAACTGGCCGAAAAATGCGAACGCTGTCATGGGCCTGAAGTCAATAATCCCGCGATGGTAATCCCGAAGATCAGTGGCCAGGACAGGGTCTATCTCATCATGTCGTTGCGCGCGTATCGCGACGGCCGGCGCGGTAGTTCCATGATGCACAATATGAGCCTGCCCTATAGCGAAACGATCATTGAGAGCGTCGCCTCGCTGTATGCAAGCCAGCCCTCGAGGTAATACCAAGGCTCTTTGATAAAGTTCCATGTGGTGGGACCTGGCGGCCCGCCGGCCGCCAGGTCCCACCGGAGGCCGGGTTTCCCTGACGAGGGGCTCGTGAATGGTAACGCCGGGCCGCGTTACGACAAAATAACAGGGGCCTCCCGCAGGAGGCCCCTGTTCACATTGCATCGAGGTGCGTGGGGAATTTGGTCAATCGGCCCCTTGCCCGGCGTAAAAGGCCGCCAGCTTTGCGATATCCGACTCTCCCATCAGGAACGACATTGCGTACATCATCGAACTCTCGCGCTCGCCGCCGTGATAACGCTTTAGCGCATTGATGAGATAGGCCTCGTTCTGGCCCGCGAGAATCGGAAAGCGCGGGTCCGCGCTGTGGCCGCCGGCACCGTGGCAATGGCTGCACTTTTCGGCCCATTCGGCCAGCGCCAGCGGCTTGCGCACCGGCAGGGCCTTTGGTTCGCTGGTCGCATAGAAAGCCGCCATATCCTTGATATCGGTTTCCCGCAAGGAGGCAAGGGCCTCGCGCATTACTTCGTGGTTCCTTCCGCCGCTCCGATAACCCTCGGCGGCGGCTACAAGATACTCGGCATCCAGGCCCGCCAGACGGGGTGTTTTGGGATCCTTGTTATTGCCGTCGTCCGCGTGGCAGCCGGAGCAGGGCGCGGTGACGGCCAGACCGGCAAGGGCATCGCCCTCGGTCGGAGGTTCGGCCCGTTTAGGCTCCATCGCGGCATAAAAATACGCCATGTCTTCCAGATCGGCGTCGGTCAGTCCTTCCAGGAAGGCCTGCATGTCTTCGTCTTTCCGCACCCCGTCCTGGTAATGTTTCAGTGCGGTTATAAGATAGGATACATGCTGGCCGGCCAGGCTCGGCATACCCGGTATGTCCGAGTTACCGTCGTCTCCGTGACAGGCGGCGCATTCCCCGGTGGCCTCCCGGACCGTCGCGAAAGGATCTTCCTCGGCGGGCGACAACGCGCCCGTTCTCTTCACGATCCGGTTGAACGGTTTCAGGCTGCCGTAGTACGCGGCGACATTCGCAATATCCTGCTTGCTCAACCCCACGACGACTTCCGCCATTCGCGTGCCTTTCCTGTGCCCATCCTTGTAGGACAGCAGTCCGGCCTGAATATAGGAGGGGTGCTGTCCAGACAGGTGCGGCACGCCGGGCTGATCGCTTATGCCCTCCACGCCATGGCAGGCGGCGCAAATTTCTGCCATCTTCTTACCCGCAGGAGTATCGCCGACTAGCGGGGGAGGCGTTTCCTGAGCCCATGCCGCCCCCGCGGTTGCCGCAAAAACGAAGCCGGCCGCGGTTATCGCTGTTAGCGTATGTTTCATTGCATCCTCGGATTTTTCTGGCTGGGGGTTGCGGCGGACCAATTCGAATTGTCGCCTTGGTCCATCCGCGGCCCCTCACATTAAGGTCGCTTCGTGCTCATGCTTTTCATGCGAATATTTGTAGAACCATATCTGGTACATCGAGACGATCCACTGGAAGGCAAAGCTCATCCCCATCAGGCCGCCGCTGCCGACAACGATAATGGCGAATCCCGGGTGCAGCTTGGTCAGGTACCAGGAAAAAATATCGATGACGACCGCGAGGAACGGCGTGGCAATTACCACGGATTTGAACCAGACCGGACGGACGTAGGCATGGCTGAAGATTGTCCCCATGAGGAAGAAGATGAAGGTGATCCCGAACATGTGGATATGGGAGACCCGCACCAGCGTGGAGATATTCATTCCGGTATCGATTTCGGCGGTCTCTTGCACATGCTCGAAACCGTCGAGATTCGGGATATGAGGGTTGCTGCCGTCGTGGCAGGCGACGCATCGCTTTTCGATGATCGGCTTGATCTTCTCCTCGAACTCCTTTTCGTCGACGCCGCGCCGCAACCATCCAGAGATGGCGCCACGCTCTTCGTTCGGCAGCATCCCGGACATCGGCCCCATCATGGCGGCCTCCAGTCTGGTGGCTTCCTTGTTGCCGCTGTAGGCGATAGCGACATCCTCTACCGATATCCCCGGCTTGCCGTCGCGGCCCGCATGAGAGTTGTAAATATGGATCATCGCAAACAGGTAACCGATTCCGAGCACGAGCAGGGTGCCAGTAAATAGCGTCCGCATGCTGAGCGGGAATTCGCTGTAGTGAAAAAACATTCGGTGAACTTGGGCCATGGCCGCGCCTCTCCATTTCAATTTACGCGAAAAGGCAGCACCCCCCTTCTCGCATTTCCCCTGTTTATTAGCTCGCCGTTGCGACCGTGTTCAGGATCATGCCATCGATGCGCTGGCACGCGCGGATTACGCTTAGGTGCGAGGGGAATTAGTAGCTTGACTTAATGGCGCAATCCCTTGATCTGTGTCAATTGCGCTAAGCGGAAGTTTTTGTTGATCTGCATCAATTTCGTGGAATGAATGACTCTGTATCTTTGTTTCTTATAACGACATGGTCGATTTGCATGATCGGCCCAAGCAAGAAAGGACTTTATGATGAGGATTTGGCGATACACGAAGGCTCTTTTACGGGGCGTTGTAAATATTGCTGTCTTCGCAGGCGGATTATGGGCTTTCGGCGCGGCTGCCCAGGAGGCAACCAGCTTCAAGGAAGATGTCTTTCCGATCATCGAACTCAGATGCCTGGAATGCCATGTGCCGGGTGCGGAAGGATACGAGGTGAGCGGCCTGGATCTCAGGACTTTCGATAGTCTCATGAAGGGAACCAAGCATGGGCCGGTCGTCGTGCCGCGCAGTGCGTTTGAGAGCAACCTGATTGCGGTGATCGATCACCGTACTGCCCAGGAGATTCGGATGCCGCATAACGCCAGGAAAATGTCGAAATGCGAAAGGTTTGCGATTCGCGCCTGGATCAACCAGGGCGCACGCGATAACTGACGCACGCCAACCGCGGGGTTGATTCTCGGGCGATGAATGGCGTTCGACCCTGCCGGTTATCGGTGCCAGGGGGTAACCAAAGAAGTATTCTTTTCATAGCACTGGAAAACCAAGGAGAGTAAAAATGAAGATGAGCGCACTTTTGGTATCGGCTATCGCCCTTGCTTTCGTGGCGGCCGGGCCGGCCCAGGCGGGCGGCGACGCGGCCGCGGGAAAGACGCTGGCGAAAAAATGCTCCACCTGTCACGGTGCCAACGGCGAGGGCAAGAAGAAAAACCCACCATTGGCCGGGATGGAGGAAGGTGCCTTTATCCAGGCGATGGCGGACTACAAGTCCGGCGCGAAGGAAAACAAAAGTATGAAGCGCTACGCCACGAAACTGAGCGACGAGGATGTCGCTAACCTGGCGGCCTATTACCATTCGCTGAAGTAAGCGTCGATCAACCGCGACCGACCGCGACAGAGACCCCTCCATGCCGGTGCGACAGCATCTGGCGTGGGGGGTTTTTATTTGTGGACGCGGCAATCGCCGAATGTCCAAGTGATCTGGATCAATGATTCGCGCCAATGATTTGCATCAATGAACCGGCAGGGACACCCGCTCAAACTGTCATGGTTTCAGGCTGGCCCGGGTGTTTGCATGGGGCGCCGGAAAATTTTCGAACGAACCGGCGGGCGGGACAGCGCATGATCCGCGCGCCAATGGTTTAAGGAGAACCAGGATGAAGGACATTGTCAACGGAGACATCGTACCGGCCGGCAGGCGGCGGATGCTGAAACTGCTCGGCCCGGGACTATTGCTGGGTGCTGCCGCCCTGGCTGGCCGGCCGGCATCGGCGGCGGTCCTGCCGAGCGTCACGTTATACAAGAACCCGAATTGCGGCTGTTGCGGCATCTGGGCGAAATATATGCGGGCGAGCGGCTACATGGTGAAGGTTCTGATGCGCGACGATATGGAGCCGATCAAGCTGCGCGCCGGGGTGCCGGACGGTCTTGCGACCTGCCATACGGCGTTCATCGAGGATTACGTCATCGAGGGCCACGTGCCCCTGCCGGCGATCGAGAAAATGCTGAAGGAACGCCCGAAGATCCTCGGCCTCGCCGTTCCGGGCATGCCGGCCGGTTCGCCGGGAATGCCGAGCATCAACAAGGCACCTTTCAAGGTATTCACCTTCGACGCCGACGAAAACGTGGCCGTGTATATGTCGTTCTAGAGCGGATCGCAATTGATCGCACTCACGATCAATTGCGTGAATCCGCTCGACACTGAAGATAGACATTCAGACGACGGTGCGTCACGGAGGCGAATCTTCAGGCCGCGCCGGTTGACCAGGCTCGGGGGTGCCGGTTAG
>JADFVY010000293.1 GCA_015222795.1 Pseudomonadota bacterium
GGTATTCCCGGCTCGCCGACCACGGCCATCCTGCTGGGTGGCATGGTGATCTGGGGCCTGGTGCCCGGGCCGCGCCTGTTCATTGACGAGACCGTATTCGTCTGGAGCCTGATCGCCAGCCTTTATGCGGCCAACCTGTTTGCCTTCCTTATCAACGTTGCCTTCGTGCCGGTATTCCTGTGGATGCTGAAAATGCCGTTCACCATCCTGGCGCCGACCATCTTCGTGCTCAGCCTGATAGGCGGCTATGCGCCGACTCAGGACATGCACGACGTCTGGCTGATGCTGATCTTTGGCGTGGGCGCCTATATGCTGCGCAAGCTCGATTATCCGCTGGCGCCGGCGGTGCTGGCGATCGTGCTGGGCCCGATCGCCGAACCCAAAATGCGCCAGTCCCTGCTGATTTCAGGCGGCGATTTCTCGGTGTTCTTCACCCGGCCCATCGCCGGCCCGATCACCATTATCGCGATCATCCTGATCCTGCTGCCGGTGTTCCAACTCATTCTCCGGAAATTGAAAGAGAGACAGCAGGCCGCGTAAAATTCCGCGCCGCCCGCGAGAAAACGGTTTATCCGGGACGGTAATGGTGCCATTTATGCCGCGCTACAAAAAGTGCTGCGATGCAGTATGTTTCTACAGGTAACAGGCTGACCAGACATGAACATTCACGAATATCAAGCCAAGACGCTGTTGGGTAAATTCGGGGTCGCGGTTCCGCGCGGCACCGTTGCTTATACGGTCAAGGAGGCCGAGGACGCGGCCAAGGATCTCGGTGGCCCGGTATGGGTTGTCAAAAGCCAGATCCATGCGGGCGGCCGCGGCGCCGGCCGTTTCAAGGGCAACGAGCAGGGGAAGGGCGGCGTGCGCGTCGTCAAATCCGTTGACGAGGTTCGCGAGAATGCCGACGAGATGCTCGGCGCGGTCCTGGTCACCAAACAGACAGGCCCCCAAGGCAAGGAGGTCAAGCGGCTCTATATCGAAGAGGGCTGCGACATTGCCCGCGAGCTTTATCTTAGCCTGCTGGTGGACCGCGCGACCAGCCGCATCACCCTGATGGCCTCGACCGAGGGCGGCATGGAGATCGAGGAAGTCGCGGCGGAAACGCCGGAGAAGATTATCACGGTCGACATCGACCCGGCGACCGGCTTCATGCCTTACCACGGCCGCCAGGTCGCCTTCGCGCTGGGCCTTGAGGGCAAGCAGGTCGGTTCCGCCGTGAAACTACTGTCGGCGATGTACAAGGCCTTCACCTCGCTGGATGCCAGCATGGTCGAGGTCAACCCGCTGGTCGTGACCGGCGCGGGAGAGGTCATCGCGCTGGACGGCAAGATGAATTTCGACGACAACGCGCTCTACCGCCATCCCGATGTCGCCGATTTGCGCGACGAGGACGAGGAAGACCCCGCCGAACTGGAAGCCAGCAAGCATGAGCTGAACTACATCAAGCTCGACGGCAATATCGGCTGCATGGTGAACGGCGCGGGCCTGGCGATGGCGACGATGGATATCATCAAGCTGCGTGGCGGCGAGCCGGCGAACTTCCTGGACGTCGGCGGTGGCGCCACCAAGGAACGCGTCGCCAAGGCCTTCAAGATTATCCTGTCCGACCCCAATGTAGAGGGCATCCTGGTCAACATCTTCGGCGGCATCATGCGCTGCGACGTGATCGCCGAGGGCGTCGTTGCGGCGGCCCGCGAGGTCAGCCTGCAGGTGCCCCTGGTGGTGCGGCTGGAAGGCACGAACGTGGATCTGGGCAAGAAGATACTGGCTGAATCCGGTCTGCCGATCCTGTCGGCCGACGATCTGGGCGATGCCGCGGGAAAAATTGTCAAAGCGGTGAAGGAGGCAAGCTGATGGCTGTACTGGTCGACAAGAACACCAAGGTCATCTGCCAGGGCTTTACCGGCTCGCAGGGCACCTTCCATTCCGAACAGGCAATCGCATACGGCACCCGGATGGTTGGCGGTGTCACGCCGGGCAAGGGTGGCAGCAGGCATCTCGATTTGCCGGTTTTCGACACGGTGGCCGGCGCGGTGGCTGAAACCGGGGCCAACGCCTCGGTGATCTATGTACCGCCGCCGTTTGCGGGCGACGCGATCCTGGAAGCCATCGACGCCGAAATCCCCCTGGTGATCTGTATTACCGAGGGAATTCCGGTGCTCGATATGGTCAGGGTCAAGCGAGTGCTGGCCGGTTCGGCGACCCGCCTTATCGGTCCCAACTGCCCGGGCGTTATTACGCCGGACGAATGCAAGATCGGCATCATGCCCGGCCACATCCATCGCCGCGGCAAGGTCGGTATCGTTTCGCGTTCGGGAACGCTGACCTACGAGGCCGTTGCGCAGACCACGGCGGCGGGCCTCGGCCAGTCAACCTGCATCGGTATCGGCGGCGACCCGGTAAACGGCACCAACTTCATCGATTGCCTCAGCCTGTTTCTCGACGACGACGAGACCGAAGCCATCATCATGATCGGCGAAATTGGTGGTTCGGCGGAGGAAGAGGCGGCCGAGTTTCTGGCCAACCATGCGGTCAAGAAACCGGTCTGTGGCTTCATCGCCGGCGTCACGGCCCCGCCGGGGCGGCGCATGGGCCATGCAGGCGCGATTATCTCGGGCGGCAAGGGCGACGCCAACAGCAAGATCGCGGCCATGAGAGAGGCCGGTATCCACGTTGCGGACAGCCCTGCTTCGCTCGGCAGTACCATGCTGGCAGCCATAGGTGGCTGACATGGGGGCGTTCGCCGCCCCTATCCAGTGACGGACGCATTTTCCTATCTGAAAGTACGGGATTTAAGCGATTTCGACGCTTTGGAAGGTTGTTTGTGCGAATTCTCTGGTATACAGTACACCAGAGATCAAAATTGCTTCCGAGGCAGCGGGAAGAACGAATTTTTACCCGGATCGAACGCGCGGCATGGCCGAGGCGAATCGATCGCATGAAGGAGAACCAAGATGGGTGATACGGCAAAAGACACGTTGGTCCAGAAGGACAAGTCCGGCGATGTCGTCTCGGGGGGCAATCTTGTTGCCAAGGCCTTGAAGAACGAGGGCGTGGACACGATTTTCACGCTCTGCGGCGGTCACATTATCGATATCTATGATGGCTGCCTGGATGAAGGTATCCGCATTATCGATGTGCGCCACGAGCAGGTGGCGGCCCATGCCGCCGACGGCTATGCCCGTCAGACCGGCAAGCTGGGCTGCGTGGTGACCACGGCCGGCCCCGGCTGCACCAACGCGATTACCGGCATAGCCACGGCCTTTCGCTCCGAGACCCCGATGATCCATATCGGTGGCCAGGGCGCGCTGACCCAGCATAAGATGGGCTCGCTGCAGGACCTGCCGCATGTCGACATCATGTCGCCGATCACCAAATTCGCCGCCGGCGTGAGTTCGACCGAGCGGATCGCCGACATGGTCTCAATGGCGGCGCGCGAGGCCTATAACGGCGCGCCCGGGCCGTCTTATCTGGAAATTCCGCGCGACGTGCTGGACCGTCAGATTCCGCTTTCCGAGGCGCGCATACCGGCCCCCGGTTCCTATCGCGCCTCGACCAAGTCGATCGGCGACCCGAAGGACATCGAAAAGCTGGCCGACATACTGGTGAATGCCAAGCGTCCGGCAATCCTGTACGGCACCCAGGTCTGGACGGCACGCGGCCATAACGAGGCCATCGAACTGGCCCGTAAGCTGAATATTCCGGCCTATATGAACGGTTCCGCGCGCGGCATGCTGCCGCCGGGCGATCCGCATTACTTCAACCGCACCCGCAGCTCCGCCTTCGGCAAGGCCGATGTCATCGTCATTGTCGGCACCCCGTTCGATTTCCGCATGGGTTACGGCAAGCGTATCAGCAGCGAGGCCACGCTGGTTCAGATCGACATGGATTACCGTACGGTTGGCAAGAACCGCGATATTTCGCTGGGGCTGGTCGGCGATCCTGGCGCGATCCTGCAGGCGGCCCTGGATGCCACCACGGGCCGTACCGACAATGGCGCCGCCGGGCGCCAGGGCTGGCTGGACGAGCTTCGCGCCGAGGAAGTCGCGCGCACCGAAAAGCTGATGCCGCTGTTCATGGCCGATCAGGACCCGATCCATCCCTACCGTCTGGCGTGGGAAATCAACGAGTTCCTGACCGAGGACACGATCTATATCGGCGACGGCGGTGATGTGGTGACGATCAGTGCCCAGGCGGTGCAGCCGCGCACCCCGGGCCACTGGATGGATCCCGGCGCGCTGGGTTCGCTGGGTGTCGGCACCGGTTTTGCCCTGGCTTCCAAACTGGCCCATCCGAACAAGGAGGTTATGTGCCTCTACGGTGACGGTTCGTTCGGCATGACCGCCTTCGACATGGAGACGGCCAACCGCTTCGGCGCGCCTTATCTGGCGGTGATTGGCAACAACTCGCACATGAACCAGATCCGCTATGGCCAGATCGCCAAATATGGCGAACAGCGTGGCAATGTCGGTAATAAGCTGGGCGACGTGCCGTTCTCGCAGTTCGCCCAGATGCTGGGCGGCTATGGCGAGGAGGTCCGCGAGACCGCCGAGATCGCCCCGGCCCTGCGCCGCGCCCGCGAGGAGATCGCCAAGACCGGCAAGTCCGCCGTGGTCAATGTCTGGATCGA
>JADFVY010000294.1 GCA_015222795.1 Pseudomonadota bacterium
AATGGGTGCTGGCCACCAAGGCGGGCAATCCCGGCAAGACCGGCGTCAATGACGGTGGGCTGGGGCGCAAATGGCTGATGCAGGCGATCGACACCAGCCTGGATCGGCTGGGCACCGACTATGTGGACATCTGGTACCTGCACAAACCGGACGAAGAAACCCCGATGGAGGAAACCCTGTCGGCGGTGGCCGATGCGATCGCGGCGGGCAAGGCGCGATACTGGGGATTGTCGAACTTTCGCGGCTGGGCGATCGCCGACGCGGTGCGCCTCGCCGACGGCATGGGCCTGTCGCGCCCTGTCGTCTGCCAGCCCTATTACAACGCCATGGACCGCACGCCTGAGGTCGAGGTGCTGCCGGCTTGCGGCCATTACGGCATCGGCGTGGTTCCCTATTCGCCGCTGGCCCGTGGCGTGCTGACCGGCAAATACCAGCCGGGCGCCGAGCCCCCGGCCGACAGCCGCGCCGGCATCGCCGACAAGCGTATCCTGGAATCCGAGTACCGCCCGGAATCGCTGAAAATCGCCCAGACCCTGGCCGAACACGCCAAGGCGCGCGGCATGGCGCCGGGCGATTACGCCCTGCTATGGGTGCTGAACAATAGCCTCGTCGACAGCGTACTGGCGGGCCCGCGCACAGTAGAACAATGGGAGGCCTACCTGGGCGCGCTCCGCCACGAATTCACGGCCGAGGACGAAGCGCTGCTGAACAGCCTGGTCCCCCCCGGCCACCCCTCGACGCCGGGCTATTCCGACCCGGCTTACCCGCTGACGGGGCGACCGGTGAGGGTGGGGTAATGCCCTAACCCGGCGCCCGCGCAACGATCAGCTTGATGATGTCCTCGAACAGCATGCGTTCCTCCACGATCTCCAGACCGGCCCCGGGCAGGTATTGTTCGGTGTTGCGGTCGAAGGTGGCGCCGTAGGCGAGGCGGACCCAGGGAGCCCAAAGACGCATGATGAAGCGTTTCCAGGGCCGGGCCGAATATTGGTATTCAAGAATGCGGATTTCACCGCCGGGTTTGACGATGCGGGCCAGCTCCTTCAGCGCGGGCAGTTGCAGGCTGTCGTCCAGCACACAGAACAGGAAGGTGGCGACGGCGGCGTCAAAATGCCCGTCGGGCAGGCCCGTGTCACAGACATCGCGCTCCAGCAACTGAACCTCGATCCCCAGCCGGTCACGCCGGGCCACGGCGCGTGACAGCATGGCGGCGCTGAGGTCGATACCGGTGACATGCGCGCCGGCCGGATAGAAACCCATATTGCGCCCGGTGCCGACCCCGGCGTCCAGCACCCGCCCCGATAGCCCCGTGAACATCACCGGCCGGATCGGCGCATAGCGCCCGCGCTCAAAAGGTAAATCGAGCAGGTCGTAAAAACGGGCGATGGATCGGTACATTTTGTGCGCCATGATCCGGACGTTATAACCCATTCGGCGCCGGATCAGGGCGCGACAGAAGAGCACGCGCTCGGTGTGGAAATCCGGTCGCTGGCCATTTCCATCGCGGCGGCCAACCATATATTTCATGGATTACCGGATGGAGGACAGGATGGTTTCCTATCGCTTGCGAATGTTCGGACTGGCTTTTCTGTTGTTTCACGCGCCGGGGCTGGCCGCGGCGCAGGAGTTAGAGACCGGCCCGCCGCCCGGGTCTTTGGGCGGAACCTACATCATGTTCGATTTTTCAGCCGGATCGCCGAACGACCCACAGGCGCCGGGCGTATACGAGGCGGATCTGGGCATGGAGTTCGGCACCAGGCTGGGGGTGGGCTACGCATTCAACTCGCTTCGGGCGGAGGTGCAGATCGGCTATGAAAGCTTCACGCTGAACAATTTGAACCCGCTGCCCGACAGCCCGCTGACCGAAACCGACTCTTCGGGCGACCTCTCCGGCATGGTCATGATGGCCAACCTGTTTTACGACATCGGCGCGACAGGCGGCCCTCGCCCGTTCCTGGGCGCCGGAATCGGTTTCGCCAATCTGGAGGCCGACTATCACGGCCTGGTCTGCTTCATCCTGTGCTCGGAAGGGGCGCAGATCGTCAACGGATCGGATACGGTCACGGCCTGGCAGGCGATGGCCGGCCTTTCGACCCCATTGAGAGGCGGCCACGGCGAATGGTTCATCGGCTACCGCTATTTTGGCACCGAGGACATCAACCTGAACGTGGTCGGCTATGGACCGGTGTCCCAGGAAGGCGTGAAGTCGCACAGCGTCATGCTGGGCTGGCGTATAAAGTTTATGTCGTACTAGGGCCTGTGGACATTTACCTTGCGGCGATGATAGCTGCAACGAGGTTCAGGTTGGCGGCATAACTTGTGTCTGTCTTGT
>JADFVY010000295.1 GCA_015222795.1 Pseudomonadota bacterium
AAGACCTCGCAAGACCGTCCCATGTGTGCAATATGCCTGATATAGACCACTAGGCTGGTCAGCCCGATGGGGACACCAATGCGCATGATGTCGCGGAACCGCTTCCAGTCCGGCCGCCAGATGCGCAGGAAAATGTAATAGCGACGCAGCTTGGGGTCGCGCAGTACATAGGCGGTCAGCCCGGCCAGGATCAGTACCGTCACGCCCAGCGACGAGAGACCGGCCCCGGCCAGCCCCATTTCGGGGAAACCCCAGACGCCGAACATCAGCGCATAGCTGAACAATGCGTTCGCCGGCAGCGCCAGCGCCATCACCGCCAGCATCACCCGCGCCCGCCCATGGGCCGCCAGGAAATGCCGCCAGACCTGCATATAGGTCATGGGAATAAAGGTAAGCGCCATCATCCGCGCGTAGGGCAGGCCGGTTTCGATAATCTGGGCATGCACGCCAATGGCCGACAGCACGATATCGGCGTTCCAGATCAGCACCGCGCCCGGCAGGGCGATGGCGGTCGCTACCCAGAAACCCTGGCGGGTCGCGCGCCGCACATCGCCTGGCCGGCGGCGTCCCCGCGCCTCGGCGATCATTGGCGAAATCGCGGCCAATGTGCCGCCGGCGATATAGACGATTATGGAATAGAAATCGCTCGCCACGGCAGAGGCCGCCAGCGCCCCCGAGCCCAGCATCGCGATCATCACCACGTCGGTGACGGAAATGCCTATATTGACCAGGGCCGACATGGCCAGCGGCCAGGCGATCGACAGGGTCTTGCGGGCCTCTGCCATGTCCGGCCGTCCGCCGGCCAGGCTCTTAGACCTTCTGCCCGCCGGCCTGCACACGCTGGCGCAGTGCGCGGCGCCAGCATTCGGTTGCGAAGTCCCGCGCCCGCTGGTGATCGACGGGCGCCGAGGCCTCCGTCATTGCTTCAATTGATGCACCGGCCGAAGCCCAGGCTGCCCGATTGAACGTCATTCTTTCTCTCCTTTTGTTCCCCGGCGGTACCGTATGGGGGCATCCGCCATAATCGATTGACTCGACAATGAACGCGCGCCGTTGATGCCACCGTTTGAACGACCGTGGAAATAGTGTGAAGGGAGAGCAAACAATGGGGTCGCCGCTGTTAGGCGATTCTTACTTGACCGGTCTGCCCAGTAGCCGCAATGTTACACGATAGAGTAGCGGTCAGGAGACTATTATGTCCTATGACGGTATGGTTGCCACTCACTATAGCGCGGATAAGGGCGAAGGGTTGGGTCAGGCGATCCTCGACGCGTTGACCGCCGATGGCGTGGATATCGACAATCTGACGCTAATGGATATCGCCCCTGTTGATGCCTTCCATGTCGGTGGCTGGGAGGCGACGGAACGTATGGGCCAAGCGCTGGATCTGGCCGTCGGCATGAAAATTGTCGATTTGGGCAGTGGCTTGGGCGGCACGGCGCGTCAACTGGCCGCCACTCATGGCTGCTACGTCAGCGGGGTGGATCTGACCGGCGAATATTGCCGCGTCGCCACTATGTTGGCGACACGGTTGGGGCTGGCCGACCAGGTTTCGTTCCACGAGGCGAACGCGCTGGACACCCCGTTCCCGGATGCCGGTTTCGACGCCGGCTACACACAGCATGCGGCAATGAACATTCCCGACAAGGCCGGCCTCTATGCCGAGGCCGCGCGAATACTAAAACCCGGCGCCGCCTTTTGCGTCTATGACATCGCCAAGGGGCCGGGCGATTCGGCGATCTTCCCCGCGCCCTGGGCACGCGACCCGGCGGCGAGTTTCCTGGCGACCATGGACGAGATGGTGGAAGCGCTGCGGGGCGCGGGTTTCGCCATCGAAAGCGCCCGCGACCACAGCGAACAGGCCCGCGCCATATTCCGCCAGCGCATCGCCGCCATGGACAGCAAGGGGCCGCCCCGGCTCGGTTTCCACCTCATGCTCGGCCCGATCCACCGGGAAATGACTCGCAACCAGATGCGGAACTTCCAGGAGGACCGCGTGGCCCTGGTCGAGATCGTCTGCCGCAAGGCGTGAGCGACGGCGCCGCCGTTCAGGCGGCTTCCGTCAGCTTGACCCCCACATGCTCGCTCATGATGATCTTGTTGAGCATTTTGATCAGCGCGTAAACCGCCTTGATTGACGGGGCTTGAGTGTGGGTGATTTCACCAATCTCCAGGATCGCGCCGACCAGGGCCTCGGTTTCCAGGGAACGGCCGGCTTCGACGTCCTGCAGCATCGAGGTCTTGTGCGCGCCCACGCCCTCGGCGCCGGCGATGCGCTTCTCGATAGTATGGCGGAAGGTGACCCCCAGTTTCTCGGCGATGGTCTGGGCCTCGGCCATCATATCGGCGGCCAGTTCGCGCGTCTCGGGGAACTGGCAGATATCCACCAGGGTTCCGTGGGTCAGCGCCGAGATCGGATTGAACGAGAGATTACCCCAGGCCTTGAGCCAGATCTCCGAGCGGATGTCATCGAGGATGCGAGATTTGAGGCCACTGTCGACGAACAGGTCGTGCAGTTTCTGGATGCGTTCGGTGGTCGAGCCGTCCAGCTCGCCGACCGGGAAGCGGTCGCCCTCGACATGTTTGATGATTCCGGGTTCGGTGACGCCGGCCGCCGGATAGACGACGCAGCCGACCAGCCGGTGGGCTGGCATGTGGCGGGTCAGCAGGCCCGAGGGATCGAGCGTGCGCAGCCGGCTGCCGTCGAACTTGCCGCCCAACCGCTGGAAATACCACCAGGGAATGCCGTTCTGGACGGTCAGGATCATGGTTTCCTCGCCCAGCATATGCTCGATGTCGCGCGCCACCTGATCGAGGAAATGCGCCTTGACGGCCAGCACCACCAGATCCTGCTTGCCGGCTTCCTCGGCCGTGGTGACGGCGCGGACCTTCGCCACATGCTCGCTGCCGTCCTCCCAGATCAGCTTCAGGCCGTTCTCGCGGATCGCATTGAGATGCGCGCCCTGGTCGATGACGGTAACATCGTTTCCGGCTTCGGCGAATTTCACCGCCATAAGACCGCCGATCGCGCCGGCCCCGACAATGCAGATTTTCATTGGTATATCCTCCTTCGCGCGCCCGGATGGCGCGGTTTCTTGCTAGTTGATGTAGGTGTTCGAGAGCGTGCCGATGCCCTCTATCGAAATCTCGACAGTATTTTCCGGCTGCTTCATTGAGCCGACGCCGACCGAGGTGCCGCAGGCGATGACGTCGCCGGGCATCAGGGATATGTCGTGGGAAATCAGGCTGACCAGCCGGTGCGGCGGGCAGATCATGTCGGAGACCGGATAATTCTGGCGCTCGTCGCCGTTCAGAACGGTGCGGATGGACAGACCCGTCGGATCCAGCCCCGTGGCGATGGTCGGGCCGAAAACGCCAAAACCATCGAAACTCTTGCAGCGCGACCACTGGGCGAAGCTGGGGTCTTTGTTCAGCAGGCCAAAGGCGGTGACGTCGTTGATGCAGGTGTAGCCGAAGATATAGTCGGCGATGTCGGCTTCCGCGACGCGGGCGCAGCGCTTTCCAATAACGATGCCAAGCTCGCCCTCATAGACCACCGGGCCGTCATAGCCGGCGGGACGGTGGATCGTCTCGCCCGTCGCCAGGTAAGAGCCGGGCGATTTCAGGAACCATAGCGGCTCTTCCGGGATTTCCTGGTTGGTCTTTTCCGCCATCGCATGGAAATTGTTCCAGAGGCAGACCATCTGGCGCGGCTCGCAGGGTGTCAGCAACTTTACCGACTCCAGCGCCAGCGTCTCGCCGGTGAGCGTGGCGCCATCGAACATGTTGCCTGTATGAACCTGGATTTGCGCGCCCTCAAGCTGCCCGAACCCGGTCTTGCCGCCAACCTCAAATCGAACCCAAAGCGCCATTCTTGCTTCCTCGCGAACACATTCAGCCCCTACGGGCGGCATATTACCTGCCCATGCGGGTCGTTATAACAGCGAAGAAGTTAAGGCGCCATTGCGTTAGATCAAGACCTGGCAGATTCGCCGGGACCGCGCCGCCGCCCGGAGAAATTCAGGACGAAAAACGGTCGGGAAGGTCGCCCTCCCCAGCCGCTGGACCCCGGTGATGGGATCAGGCCCGCGAGATCTGTCCGTCCATTTCCAGGGCTTCTGCCATCATGCCGTGAACCGGCGAGTGCTGGCAGAGTTGGTGGATCGTTTCCAGATCGTCGTCGCTGACATCCCCGGATACTTTTACCTCATACTCGATGGCGCCGAGACAGTTGCTGTGTTGCATCGGGTCCTTGATCGCGAACAGGACGCGCGGATCGACCTTGGAGCGCACGGTAATCTCCAGATCCTCGATGTCGATGTCCATGCGCACCGCATTGAACGTGACCGAGTTGATCAGGCAGGCCGCGGTCGCCGCCAGCGCCATCTCGACGGGCTCCATCCTGTCGGTCGGCCCGCCGACTCCCAGAACGTCTTCGACTTCCTTCCAGGCGCCGAAGGGGAACGTGTAATGGCGCGTCTGGCGGTCAACGACTTCGCCGTCGAGCGCGTACTTGCCGATATGCACCAGGCTGCGGCCGACCTGGCCCTCGTATACGGCCTTGGCTTCGAGACTAAGCCGGACTTTCTCGGGATTGTCCTTCAGGAAGGTCCGGAAACCTTCAAGCTTGTCGAGATCGATATTCTGGCTGATCGTCATTTTGAGTGTTCCTCTCTGTTCGCGGTGGTGGACGGGCGCGGGCCCGCCCACCGGACCACTGTTGGGATATTGCCCGGATTGATCAGGCCGACATCAGTTTGATCGCCTCGTCCGTCGTCCACAGACCGTTGGCGATGTAACGGAAGTTGGTAATGGCGGCCAGGTAACCGTCGCCCTCCGGCAGCATCGCCGCCGCGGTGGCGTCGCGTACGACGGCAACTTCAAAACCCTGCTCCAGCAGTTCGCGAAGATGCGCCTCGACGCACAGGTTGGCCGACATGCCGGCCAGGATCACCTGATCGATGCGGTTCTTGCGCAGTTGCAGCACGAGATCGTTGTTTTCCGGCCCGTAGACCTTGTGCGGCGACGCGACGATCGTCTTGCCGTCGTTGATGTAGGGCTTGTACTGCGGCATGAAATCGGCGCCGGAATTCTCGAATCCCTCGACCGAAAGCGCGCTTTTGCGATCAAACATACCGATCTTGTGCATCAGTTTTTCAAGCGGACCGCTGAATTTCCATCCATGGTCCGTGGGATAGTAGTAGTGCGGCGAGATCGCCACGGTCATACCGGTCGCTTTGGCCGCCTTGAACAGCCTCTCGATGTTTCCGACGGTACCGTGTTGTTCGACGCTCTTGCCGACGACGCCCCAGGTTACGCCATCGGGGCTCAGGAAATCGATCTGCGGGTCGGTAACCACGAGCGCGGTGCGTTTGAGGTTGAGAACCATGCCGCCCGGCGGCAATGCCGGTTCCTTCGGGTCGGCATAGGGGTCGCCCGCCGCATTGGCTGTGCCGGCCACGCCCGCCGCGGCCACCGCGGCGCCCGCCGCAAGGCCGGTTTTCAGAAAACGGCGCCGTTCAACGCCCGTCTCGCTCTCATTATCGTGATGGTGATGTGAATGTTCGCACATTGTTATTCCTCCAACTGCGTTAAACTATATTCAGGGTAGAGTTTCAGTATTGCGCGGGGGAGGTGCTTTATGGTCGAAGACAGGTGCCTTATCGTCGAAACACGGTAAAGGGGAGTGCCATGGGGCAATTGGATCAGCTCATCGAGGGCCTGGAGGTGGGGGTTTCCGCCTTTGCGATCTGCGAAGTGCGGCAGGACACGAAGTTCGTCCTAAAGGAGGAATCCAACACGGCGGTCCATTATGTGCTTTCGGGAAAAGGGGTGGCCTGGCAGGCGGGCGGGCGGAAGTTCGCGTTGAAGCCGCATACGGTTATGATCATACCGCCCGGTTCCCTGGTGACGATCGAGAATGAGAAAGCCACGGATACCCACCTGTCGGATCCGGGTTGCGAGCCGCTTCCCGAAGATTGGGTCAGCTTGACAGTCGGCAATGGCGCGCCGGGAATAACGCTGGTCTGCGGTTTCATACGCGCGATGCATATGGAGACCACGGGGCTGTTCGATCACCTTAGCGAGCCGCTGGTCATCAACGTTGCCGACGATACGTCCTTTCGCGCCCCCTTCCGCCAGTTGCTTGACGAGTTGGCGGCGCCGAAGGCGGGCACCCGAGTGCTGGCCGAATTACTGATGAAACAATGCCTGATCTCATTGCTGCGCCGCCAGGACGAAACAGCGGGCGACGGCTTTGCGCCCTGGGTCGCCGCCGTGGGTAGTCCGGAACTGGGACGGACGATCGCGGCCATAACCGACAAGCCCGAAGCCGACCACACGCTGCAGAGTCTGGCCGACGTCGCGGGCATGAGCCGCGCCACCTTCGCCGAACAGTTCAGGAAAACTTTCGGGCGCACGCCGATGGGGTTTGTCCAGGAGGTCCGCCTGCGCCGCGCCGCGCGCTTCCTGTCGGCCACCGACCTGCCGGTAAAGGCCATCGCGTTTCGCGTCGGCTATTCAAGCCGCAGCCATTTCTCGCGCGCCTTCAAATCGATGATGGGCGCCGACCCGGTCTCCTATCGCTCGACGGCGGCCGCAAGCGCGGAATCGGAGCCCGCCCTTACTGCCTGACCAGCGACATTTACCCGAAGGCCATCACCGCCAGGATCGTCGCGGTCACGGCGCAGGCCAGCGCCACGCGGCCGGCGATCATGGCGCGGCGACCCGCGACTGGCGGGTTTTCGCCGCGGCGCGCGCGGGCCTGGTTGATCTGCACGATCGTAAAGGCGATCACCACGCCGGCGACAAAGGCCATCTTGGCATGGAACCAGCCGCCGCCCACCGTGGCCATGCCGGGCTCCACCAGAACGAGCCCGATGCCCGAGGCCACCAGCAGTGTAACGCCGGCGATCGAAACATTTTTCATCGCCAGGCCAATGCGGCCCATCATCGGCCCGAATTCGGCTGGCGGAATTTCCCCCGCCTGCAGGCCGAGCACGAACATGGTCAGTGAAATGCCAAGCCCCGCGCCCAGCGACAGGAAATGAATCATCAGCAAAATGTCGTACATTTTCGTTTTTCCCCTGTTATCCGCATTGGCGCGCATCATAGGGGGGAAGAGACCTGTGCGGCAAACGCCCAGTTGGGGCAATGCCTCAGGCAGCGACGCCCAGTTCTTCCGCCACGGCTTCGAAATAGACCTGTTCGGCAAGGCTCATCTGCCCCTCCGAATCGGCAACACGCCTGAGGTAGTCTATGACCGTGCGCTTCCCATCGCTGTCCAGCAGTTCGTTCAATTCCCTGGTCAAGGCTTCCAGTTCCGGTATGTCGGTGGCGTAACTGATGGCCTGGCGGAAATCCGTCACTTCGAAGTCCGGGAACAGTTCGGCGCCAAGCGCCTCGGCCAACCGGACCCGCTCATCACTTATCCTGCTATCGGACCCGGACATGGCGATGGCCAGCCGATAGATGATTGAAAGATGGCGGCCGGCTCCACCGGTGCCGCGGCCCGCGGGTGGCGCGAGCCCGAGTTCCGCCATGCGCTTGTGCTCGATAACAGAGAGGTTCTCTCCAAGCGCCATCGCGTTCCTGAGCAGAAGGGATGCGCTGCTTTCGGGAACGGCCAGATCCTCGGCTGTGATCGACGCGGCTTCGACGCCCAGCGCCGCCATCCGCTTACCTATCGTCGGATGCCGATCGGTGGGATGGGGGATTGTCCGCTTGGACATCTCAGCGATGACCTTTTCCAACTGTTCATGGTCAACGTCATATCGTGCCTTGCCTTCTAGAACCGTGCCGAGATTTCGTGTCGCTTTCCCGCGGTTCAACCGATTAGTGTTCTCGGCCTGAGCCGCTTCCCATAGCTCGGCATAGAATGACGTTTTCGTCAGGGCAGTAATCAGCGCACGCGCCGACGACGCTTGCGCACCCGCCTTATCGGCGACCAACTCCCGCTGGTAACTGACCGCGCGTTCGTTTCTGGCAAAAATATCTATCATGAAGGCCAGCAGGGCGCGGGCGGGAATTTTCGCCAGTTTGTCGACAATTTTTATGACGAAAAAGAACATAACCTGAATTTTCGGCTTCTTGTATCCAGGAGTGACCAATTCGTGTTCTTTGCGGCTAAAGCCTGCCAGCGCGTCGACCAGACCGGCGTATACCGGCGCGAATTTCAAAGTGAACTCGGTATCTTCGCCTCGAAAATGCCCCAACTCGTGCCCGATGATGGCAGCGAATTCAGGTACCGTCATGAGCCGGATGAGCGGCAGCGACACATAAAGGGTATCGCCGGTCAATGGCTTGGCGGATGCCGAGGTTGTGACGTCGATGCTGGTCGCGAAGAAATGGGGTTGCAATCCGACGACAATATTCTCTGGCATCTTCGCATCCAGTTTTGCGGCGATCGATTTAACGAATTCATGGAGTCCTGGCGCCTTGGCCTCAGTGAGCGGCACCCCGACGACATGGGTACGAAGCTTACCGCCATAGTCGAATAGTGCCTCGAGCAGCTTGTACCCGGCCACCAATGCGCCGATCGCGACGAAAGCCACCAGATAAAGCCGTACGCCGCCAAGAAAGAAACTCTGGCCGACATAGGACGCTATGGTGAGTACCACCCCCTGCAGCGTGACGCCGAGGACGATCGAATATAGCGAAATTTGCACCACCACGGGGAAAAGCGCGGTAAGCATCGCCCGGTTCTTGCCGATCACGAGCGACGACAACATAATGAAAGCGAGAAAACTCGCGCCGAACAGACCGGCGGCGATGCTCGTTTTGGAGAGCAGGGGCAGCGACCCCAGGTCCAGACACATGTTCTGGAGTAAAGGGCGTTCGCTGGCTTCAGGCATCGCACAGACGACCTCGAAAGGCGGTAAGCCCTGAACAGCAAGGTTTGCGTTGACTTCACTCATGATATGGTCGCTCAAGAAATATCCCGCGGCCGGAACCGTCATGGTGACAATCAGAGCGATAGTCAGGCGCAATATCCACATAGTATTTCAGACAACCTTTCTCTTTAGAAGAGATAATCATTCAGGCAATGCTACCAAATGATTAAGTTGCCAGCTTTTTTTCGGCGCCTTGGCGTCATGGCGCCTGAAGAAACGAGGCGCACTGGCGCCATGGCGCCTCTTGAAAAATCGTTTTTCTTCGCTATCTGTAATTCATGTTTCCGTGGCGTTCCTGAAGTCGATACGAAAGCAGGTGAATATCATGACAAGACAGAAAACAAACTTTCCGCGGGGTCTGGCCGCGAAGGGGCTGGGCATGGCAATCCGCGTGACCGAGCGGGCGTTGGGCTCTCTTCGCACGGCCTATCGTTCGCTGACCGGTGGGGAAGCGCCGGTTCATGCGCCATCGGCGGCCCATGGCCAACAGCCCGCCGTGCCGGTCGAGATGTCGGTCACTCCGGACTATATCGTCTGCCTGGAGGACGGCCGGCGTTTCAAGATGCTGAAAGGGCATCTGCGCGCGTCTTATGGAATGGGTCCCGAGGAATATCGCGAAAAATGGGGCCTGCCGGAGGATTATCCGATGGTTGCCCCGAAATACCGCGAAAAGCGCGTTCGCATGGCCCAGAACATGGGGCTGGGTCATATGCGCAAATCCAAAGGGGCCAAGGACGACAACAAACAGGCGGCGTAATTTTTCGCTCCGCTGCGCATAATGGTCTGATATAGACCACTAGGTGTTGACGCAGGTCAATGCCAGGGCGGTCGTTTACGTGGCATGATCTCTCCAGCTTGCAGGAAGGGCTGCACTGGAGATTCCCATGCCGGTACGCCGCGAGCGTTTCTATTTCGGAATGAAGATCAGCAGGACTGTCCACCGGCCACCGGCTGGCAGGGCCGAGCCTGCCTGGATGGCGCTGCACCGATCCGGCGAACTGGCGGCGCGCGCCCGCATCGCGGACGAACGCCTGGAAGATTGCGATCTCTGTGCCCGCTATTGCCATGTAAACCGTAAGGAAACGATGGATGGCGTGGTTTGCCGGACCGGCGAACTGGCAGTGGTCGACAGCGCCGGCCCCTATCATGGCGAGGAGGACTGTCTGCGCGGCTGGCGCGGGTCGGGTACGATTTTTTTCGCCCGGTGCAATATGCGCTGCGTGTTCTGCAAAAACTGGGAGGTCAGCTGGAAAGGCAAAGGCGAGGAAAAGACCGCTGCGGAGTTGGCGGAAATCATGCTGGGCCTGCAGGCGATGGGCTGCCACAACATCAATTTCGTCAGCCCCAGCCATGTAGTGGCGCAAATCCTGGCGGCGCTGGTCATCGCGGCCAGCGAGGGGCTGCGCCTGCCATTGATCTACAACAGCGGCGGCTATGACAGCCTTGAGGCGATCAAGCTATTGGATGGGGTGGTCGATATCTACATGCCCGACATGAAATACGGCAATCCGGAACTTGCCAGAAAATACTCCCACGCGCCGGATTACGTACAGGCCAATCAAGTGGCCGTGCGCGAGATGCACGCCCAGGTCGGCGATTTGAGGCTGAATGTAGACGGTATCGCCGAACGAGGGCTGCTGGTGCGCCATCTCGTGCTGCCTGGCGGTGCCGCGGGAACAGAACAGGTTATGCAGTTTCTGGCTCGGAAAATCTCGCCCGCTACCTATGTCAACATCGTGAACCAGTATCGCCCCGCCTACCGTGCCGGTGAATACCCGGAACTGGACCGCGCCGTCACGGCGCAAGAATATGAGGCCGCCCTGGACATCGCCCACAAGGCCGGCCTGCACCGGATCGACCGGCGGCATTCCGACCGCTGGGTGGTCAGGTGGCCTTGAGAGCGGCGCGTCGAGGCCATGAATGAACTCCACGCGGGGTGGTCGTCGAAGACCGCCGGCCTCTCCCTCCATTCCAGCACCTGGCGGGCCTCGACGGCCTGGCCTATAATGAGACCGCTGACAAAAGGTCATGGGCGGCGATGCTGCGGTTGTTCGACGGGACGCTGAAGTAAGGTTGGGGTCGCCGCCGAACAGGCGGGCGTAGGGGATGACCTCGACGCCGAGACCGTGCAGCTTGCACGCCGAATCGTCGCGCACATAGAACGGGATCGTCTCGCCGGCCACGGTACCGGCAACGCACAGCCGCACCCGGCAGCCGAGTTGCGAGCCCGCATCGCACAGGGGCACCCGATGGCCGCGTTCGGCCCGCACCGCGGCGGCCTTCATGCCGGCCGGCCCGCCGCCAGCGCTGGTTTGGCCGGCAGCAGTGAGGCCGCCATGATGGCGGCGGTGAGAAATAAGGGCGAGCCGACTTCACGCATTCTGGCCTCCCGTTGGGGTGAACATCCCAACGTCTCAGAGTCGACGGCCTGGCGCATCTGAACTGCTTGTGAAGCGTTAACCCATTGCTCCAACCTGTCGGGCATAATCAGACAACCGGGCGGAGTCCCGGATGAACAGGCGAGTGATGCCGATGAAGCGTTTCGTTCGCGTAATGGCTGGTATTCTTCTGCTGCTGGCGATGATGTTGCTGGCATCGTCGGTCGGCGTGGTCATGCCGTGGTCGTTCCGGTTGGTTGGGCCGGACGGCGCGCCGGCGGTGGCCTGGGTCGCGTTTGTCCATGAGGGCCGCCACGTCCATTTTGCCGCGTCGCTGAACTGGAGGCGACCCGGCGGGATTTTGAAGAGCGATGCCAGCGGTGTTGTCCATCTGCCCTTGGTGATCTATCTGAAGCCGCCGTTGGACGATAGGGTGCGGCACAAGATCCAGACGATTTTCGTGCCGGCGCTGCACGCAACCCTGCACGAACATATGCCAGCAGATGGCTCAATAATGCGGGTTCCGGACCATACAAGCGATCCTGTAGCTTGGGATCATACGTTGGAAGAGCTCCATTCGCTGCTTGCCTACGACGTGGGGTTCGGTGAGAGCGAGCACTATGCGGTCGCGCCGGAAACGGCCGTCGCCCTGGCGCGGACGGTCGTGCGGGATTATCGCGCATTTCTGCGGATCCACGCCGATACCCGCCGAAAGATACCGGAGGAAATTCCTGGCCACTTTCAGTTCGCCTCGGATCAGGACCGCGCTGAGTGGCGGGAGCAGATGCGTCTGGAGGTCGAACGCGAGCCCACCTGGGGCGCCTATCTGGGGCGCCGCTACGCCAGCCGGATCGCCGAGTTGGAAGAGATGTTCGGTTTGTAGTCGGGCGGTCACCGGCGCCATTTATCTGCGAGCTTTGGCATAACTCCACCATTAACGAAATTTTAACCCAGAATACTTTTTCACGGACAGGTAAATCATCCTGTCTGGTAACATTTTATTCATTTGTGAACATCTATATTCGCTACCGCGCCCTCAATAGAAAATAATTGCGGGCTAAAACTTTAATGGATAAAGAGGTTTACTATGTTAATTCATTCAAAACTTATGCGTGCGACCGCAATGGTGGCGGCGCTTTTTGCTGTCAGCGCTTGTTCTTCTTCGGAATTCAGCGCCGATCCGGCCAAGGTCAACGCCATCAAGACTGTCGCGGTGGTATCCTTCGCGGTGCCGGCGTTCGTGACGGAAGAGGAAAGCAGCGGTGGCCTGGGTGGCCTTACTGCGCTGGTCGGCGCCGCCACGAAGGTGGCCAAGGGCGAGGAAAATCTCGGCAACGGTCAGGATGTCGCGCGCGACGCCACGGACGGTTTCATCGAGAAGATGTCCACGGCCGGCCGCTGGGAAATCATGTCGCGCAGCTCGGTGGTTACGCATCCTCAGGTTAAGGCGCTGGCCCCGGCCTACGACCAGTCCATCAAGGACCGGAAGACCGGGCTCGAAGGCATGGCGGTGATCCGATTGGAGATGGACGGCAAGCCCAGCGAATACGCGGCCAGGGTGGCCGCCGCGTTGGACGTGGACGGCGTCATGATGCTGGATGCCAACGAGATGGAATATTACCTCTATACCGGCGCGCTGGGCACCGGCCAGGCCAAGGCGCGCGGCCGGGGCATCTTCAAGCTCTACGACCGCGAAGGCAATCCGGTCTGGGAGTCGGGCACGGTCGTGAACGCGACCGAGGCCAGCGGTGCGATGGCGGCCGGCGGTCTAAATCCGGCGGCGGCGACCGGTTTGCACAAAAGCATGGGCGAGGCTTTTGCCACGGACCTGCTGAAACGCTACGCGGAAAACGCGGGGTCGTAAAACGGTTCTATTTGTTGTTGCCTAAGAAACGCCGCCCCTCCGGTTCTGCCGGAAGGGCGGTTTTCTTTGGCCTCAAGGCGAAAATCTAAACTGACATTTAATCGCCCATCGGTTATGACCTTTGCGGAAATTGCTGGCGGGACGGGATGCTTTTTAATTCCTATATTTTCATATTCGGGCTGTTGCCCGCGGCGGTGATCGGGTTCTTCCTGATCGGCGGGCGCGGGCATCACCGCGTGGCCATCGCCTGGCTGGTGGCGATGTCGCTGCTGTTCTACGGCTGGTGGAACCCGGCGTATCTCGGCCTGATCCTGTTTTCGATTCTGTTCAATTACGGCATGGGCGTGATGCTGGGCGGCGAAAAGCGCGCGCCCGTGCGCTGGCATCTGGCGCTGGGTGTCACGGTCAACATTGCACTGCTGGGCTATTACAAGTACGCCAACTTCTTCGTCGACAATGTGAATGCGCTGACCGGCGCGTCGTATCACATGGAGACGATAATCCTGCCGCTGGCCATATCCTTCTTCACCTTCCAGCAGATCGCCTTCCTGGTCGATGCCTATCGTGGCGAGACGCGGGAATACAGCTTTCTGCATTATTGCCTGTTCGTGACTTTCTTCCCGCAGCTCATCGCCGGGCCGATCGTGCACCACAAGGAAATGCTGCCTCAGTTCGCGCAAGATAAAATCTTCCGGCTGAACAGGGAAGACCTGGCGGTGGGCCTTACCATCTTCACCATCGGCCTGTTCAAGAAGGTGATGCTGGCCGACGAGATCGCGCAATATGTAAGCCCCGCCTTCGCCGCCGCCGACCGGGGCGAAATCCTGACCTTCTTCGAGGCCTGGGGCGCGGCGCTGTCCTACACGCTGCAGCTCTATTTCGATTTTTCCGGCTATTCCGACATGGCGATCGGCATCGCCCGTATGTTTGGTATCAAGCTGCCGCTGAATTTCAACGCGCCCTACAAGGCGGCGAACATCATGGAGTTCTGGCGGCGCTGGCATATGACGCTGTCGCGGTTCCTGCGCGATTACCTGTATATTCCGCTGGGCGGCAGCCGGCGCGGCACGGTACGGCGTTACGCCAATCTGATGATCACCATGGTGCTGGGCGGGCTGTGGCACGGGGCGGCCTGGACCTTTGTTGTGTGGGGCGCGCTGCACGGCGCCTACCTGGGTGTGAACCATGCCTGGCAGGCGCTGCGCGAACGGCTGGGTTGGACCGGCCCGCCACGTTGGTGGAGCCGCGTGCTCGCCGTTACAATCACCTTTCTGGCCGTGGTCGTCGCCTGGGTGTTCTTCAGGGCGACCAGTTTCGACGGCGCGCTGGTCATGCTGGCCGGCATGAGCGGGATCAACGGGGCGGTGGTTCCGTCCGGCAATTTGCTGCGCGAGGCCTGGAGCGTGGATCTGGTCAACGCCCTTGGCGTTGAGGTCGGACGCCCCGCCTATTTCGACGGGTTGAAGCAGGCCAAGAAAATCATCGGGATGCTACTGATCGTGTTCCTGCTGCCGACGACACAGCAACTGATGTCACGCTTCGGGGCGGCGCTGGAGACCTATCCGGGCGAGGTTCCCGAATGGCGCCGGCAATGGATGCTGTGGCGGCCAAGCTGGACCTGGGCGCTGGCGGCCAGCGCGATGGCGGTGCTGGCGCTGTTCCATCTCGTGCGTTTCAGTGAATTCCTCTATTATCAGTTCTGATATGAACAGCACCTCTTACCTGAAAATATTCCTGACCGTCACGCTGGGCTTCGGCGCCCTGCATGTGGGGTCGCTGCTGGCCTTCCTCTATACGCCGCAGAGTTTCTATCATGCCCCGTGGGAGTATTTCGGCGATATCGCCTACCGCGTAGAGGGCGCGCCCATGCGCTGGGAGGCCATGGAGTACCAGGGCCAGACCCGGGGCAACTTCCTGTATTACCAGTACGGTCACGTAACCACGGTCACCACCGACGCTGACGGATTCCGCACCCGCGCCGTTGAGGCCGAAAGTTACCCCGTGCTGGTCTATGGCGACTCCACCATTTTCGGGGCCGGGCTGAGCGACGAGGAAACCCTGCCCTGGCGGCTGGCGGAGATCATGGAAACACCGGTATTCAACGGCGGCCGGACCACGCTGGACAACGTCCTGGCGCATCCCGCGCTGGCCGGGGTCGAGGTCGTTATCGACTCACTGACCGAGCGCAATGTTTATCCGCGAATATTGAAAAAGCGTGGCCTGCCGCGACAGGTTGCCTACCAGCCGATCACCCGCAAGGATATGACCATGCCGCAGGCCGCGGGCGCTATTCCGCCCCAGCGTTTCTCGCTGCCGCTGATCCTTTTGAAAACCGCGGAACGGCTGGCTGGCGACTTCACGACATGGCGCAAGGGCGGCGAGGAACCCTACCGGTTCCTGCGCCACCGCGTGCGCCCGGAGGAACTGGACGAGACCGTCGCCCTGATCGCCGCGCGCAGTCGCGGCATGGAGGCACGGGGCCTGCGTTACGTCTTCCTGCCGGTGCCCGCCAAACAGACGTTGTATGCCGAGGACGTTGACGACTACACGCGAAATTTCATCCCCACCCTGGTGGCCCGGCTGCGTGCCGAAGGGGTGGAGGCGGTGGACCTCGTGACGCCGTTTCAGGCGGCGAAGGACGAGGGGCTATTCTTCCCCTACGACACCCACTGGAACGCCAAAGGCACGGACCTGGCCGCCAGGGTCATGGCCGAACAGCTGTTCGGGAAGTAGGATAGCCCCATGACCATCCGCTACGACATGCCGCTTTACCGGCCGCCCAGCGAGGGGAACAATTTTATTGTCCAGGCGACGATTGGTTGTTCCTTTAATCACTGCACCTTCTGTTCGATGTATGTGACGAAGCAATATCGCGCCCGGCCGCTGGACGAGGTGTTTGCCGATATCGACGCGGGCGCGCGGGATTGGCCGACGGCGCACCGGGTGTTCCTGGCCGACGGCGATGCGCTGACCCTGCCGACCGGGCATCTGTTCGAGATCCTCGATTATCTGGCCGCAAGGCTGCCCAACCTGGCGCGCGTGTCGGCCTACGCCACGCCGAAGAACCTGAACGAAAAGAGCATCGAGGATCTGGCGGGCTTGCGCGAACGCAAGCTCAACCTCGTCTATATGGGCATCGAATCCGGCGCCGCCCCGGTGCTGAAACGCATCATGAAGGGCGCGTCGCAGGCCAGTCACGCCAAGGCCCTGGCACGCGCCCGCGAGGCCGGGCTGAAGGTCTCGGCCACGGTAATTCTGGGGCTTGGCGGCAAGGCGGATTGGGAGGACCATATCGCGGGAACGGCGGAACTGGTGAACCAGTCGCCGCCGACATATCTGTCGACCTTGCAGCTCGACCTGGACCCGGCGGTTTACGCCCGCTTCATGGAGCGTCAGGAGCCGGGTTTCGAATTCCAGGACGATGCGGGAATTCTCGCCGAGCAGGAACGGCTCTTGAGCCTGATGGACCCGCCGCATCCGGTGATTTTCCGCTCCAACCACGCATCGAACTGCTTGCCGCTGGCCGGCAATCTGCCCAGGGACCGGGATGCCCTGGTTGCGATCGTCGCCGCCGCGCGCGCCGGCCTGCAGCCGCTAAGGCCGCGATGGATCAGGGGGCTGTGAGGGGCAGGCCATGGACCGCTCAGCGCGGTCCCTTGTACGGCTCGACCCGCTGGTCGATGGCGCCGAAGGTAGACGTTCCGTCGGCGTCGAATATCTCGATCCGCACCCGATCGCCAAAGCCCGCGACGGGGTTGTGCTGGCGGTGGGGATGAAGGGCTGAGTGGGACCGAGGCCAAAACCGGTAGAACGACCCCATGCACAGACGTTTTCTGCGGTTTTTGAGCCGGTATTATGGAAAATAGAGGGGGAAAATGATCGGAATTCGGTTAATCGGGGCATGAATGGTATGCATGCTTAGTAAATTATATATTTTAATAAGCATACTTAGTACATTAAATTCCGTGCTTCCAGTAGTCGTCGCGCCGTTGGTGGTCGAGCCAGGTTTCCGCCAGATCCGGGCCGCCAGCTTGCACCCGTCGGGCAAGGTGATCCAGCAGTTTTCGATTTCCCGCACCTTGCGAGGGAAGGTATCGGTCATTTTCATATGGCGCTCCCCATACTGCTAATGTTTGGGGAATAGTATTCTGTTTTTAAGGCCGCGCTAATATGCAAACCTTCAAGCGGCAATTATATGGGAGGCAGAAAATGTCCGAGGCAAGGCAAACGGCGTTGGACTGGGTCGATGGTCGTTCCGGCGATCTTTCCGACTGGTGTTCGACGATCTGGCATTACGGCGAGACCGCCTGGCGCGAATACAAATCCGTGCAGTGGTATGTCGAGCGCCTGCGCGCCGAGGGCTTCGAGGTGGAGGAGGGCAGCGGCGGCATGCCGACCGCCTTCGCCGCGACATTTTCCACCGGCGACGGCCCGGTGATCGGCGGTTATGCGGAATACGACGCCGTGCCCGGCAACTGTCAGGCCGCAAGCACGCGAAAGGAACCGCGCGCCGGCCTGTCGCCCCAGGCCGGCGGCCATACCGACCCGCATTCCGCGCTGGGCATCGGCGCGCTGGGCGGGTTCCTGGCGGCCAAGGCGGCGATGCAGGCGCATGGGATCAAGGGCACGCTGAAATTTTTCGGCGAGCCGGCCGAGAAGGTGCGCGGCTCCAAGCCGATCCACGCGGCGCGCGGCTATTACGACGGCATCGACGCCTTCATCAGCTTCCACCCGGCCTACATATTGCCCCTGTCCAATACGGTGCTGTGGGACACCCATTGCGGCGCGTCCTATGCGGCCGTTTACAGCTTCCATTGCGACGAGCCGGAAAACTGGCTGGCGGCGCCGGCGGATTCGCCGATCCCGCAGGCCCACACCGCACCCCGCGCGCCGGGCGCCACGGACGCGCTGGTCACCATGTATACGCTGACCAAAATGAAGCTGGCCTCCAGCCTTTCCTTCCAGGGTGGCTGGAGCCTCAGCGAGGCGATCCTAACGGCGGGGCAGGCGACGGCCGACAACCTTCCGGCCGGGCTGGCGCAGATCCAGTATCTTTGTCGAACGCCGGACCATGGCCAGGCGGACCAGATATTCCGGGTGCTCGACCAGAACGCCGAGGCCGCCGCGCTGGCCACCCATTGCCGCTGGGAACGGCACTGGGTCTGCAAGTCGCGCGAGGGGCTGCCCAACCACGCGATGGCGGAACTCGCCTGGCAAAACCTGTGCGAAGTCGGTGGCCCGGTTCTGGGCGACGATGCGGTGGCTACGGCGCGGGAAATCCAGGCGAACCTGGGCCTGGACCCCATGGACAAACCGTTTCTCGAGGCCTGCGAGACGCTGATCGACCCCAGGGAGGCGGAGCGCATTCGCCGCGAGAACCTGCCGCCGTCCCAGCGCCATTCCACCTCCGACGATTACACCGAGATGTGCTGGCACGCGCCGACGGTGCGGCTCTATATCGGGCGGCCGATGCTGAAGGGCCCGCCCGACTACCGCTATCCGGCCTGGGCGATGAACGCCCTGGGCGGCATCCCCGCGACCATCGACCCGACGGTGCTGTGCGCGGCGAAGGTAATCGGCTTGACTGCGGTCGACCTGCTGAGCGACCGAGAGGCGCTGGCGGCAGCGAAACGGGAGTTTGAGGAGCGCACGGGCGGTGGCATCGGTGGCGAGAACTGGATACCGCCCTTGTGCGATCACGAACCGCCGATCCATTTCCGCTGGCCCGAATATGTGACCACGGAACGCGGCGAGGAATGGTGGATTCCCGCGATGCCGGGGTGAGCGGGGCATTTCCATAAGAAAGGGGGCGGCGGGTTTTCCCGCCGCCCCCTTGAAGG
>JADFVY010000296.1 GCA_015222795.1 Pseudomonadota bacterium
GCATTCCGGGACCCCCTGGCCCCAGCAGATGCCGGCGCCGATGGTCCCGAAGCGGGTTTCCCAGACCCGGAAACCGGTGTCGCCGGGGTTGAAGTAGAACTTCTCCTCATAGCCCGGCGCCTGGGGGATATGGCTCTTGCGGTAGAGGCCGAGCACCGCCCCGTCGGAATCCACGATCGCCAGCGAATTGAAGTAGGCATTGTTGGCGCGCTCGAAGAAGCTGACCGGCAGCACGACCTCAAGCTCGGCCGCCAGCGCCGCGAAGCGCGCGATAATCGGGTTGCCCTCGGCGGGTTGGGCCAGGGCGAAATATTCCTGCTTCTGGTCGGGGCAGAAATAGGGAGTGGCGAACAGTTCCTGCAGCAGCACCACATTGGCGCCCTGCCCCGCCGCCTCGCGAACCAGCTCCTCGGCGCGCGCGAGATTCGCCTCGATATCCCAGCTACAGGCCATCTGGGTGGCGGCGATGGTGACCTTCGACATGGGGGCTACCCTATCCTAACCTGGGCTGTTGCTGGGTGATGCAATGAATGCCGCCGCCACCGCGGATAATGTCGACGGCCGGCACCTGGACGACTTTATGGTCCGGGAAAGCCTGGGCGATGGCGCGGCGCGCGGCGGCGTCGCGCTTGTCCTCGAAGCTGGGCATCACGATGCCGCCATTGGCGATATAGAAGTTGATGTAGGAGCTTGCGAGCCGCTCGCCGCCTTCTTCCATGCGCGCCGGCTGGTCGATGGTCACCACCTCCAGCGCGCGCCCCCTGGCATCCGTGCTGGCGCGCAGGATTTCCGCATTGGCCCGCAGGATCTCATAGTTCGGATCGCCCTCGTCCGGGCAGGACGCCGCCAGCACGACGCCGGGCCGCGCGAAGCAGGCGACATTGTCCACATGGCCGTCGGTTTCGTCGTAATGGAATCCGGCGGGCAGCCAGATCACCTTTTCCGCGCCCAGCCAGTCGCACAGCGCCTGTTCGGTTTCCGCCCTGTCCATGCCCGGATTGCGGTTCGGGTTCAGCAGCACGGTTTCGGTGGTCAGCACCGTGCCCTCGCCATCATGGTGGATGGCCCCGCCCTCCAGCACGAAGGGCGCGTCGAAGTGGCGAAAGTCCAGATGGTTGACCAGGGCCTCGGCCAGGCGGGCGTCGTTGTTATAAAAATCGTACTTGTGGCCCCAGGCATTGAAATGCCAGTCGCAGCCGCCGATGCCGCCCTTGCCGTCCAGCAGGAAGGTTGGGCCGATATCGCGCATCCAGGAATCGTCCAGTTCCATCGGCAGCACATCGATCCCGCGTCCGCAATTCAGGGAGGCGGCGGCCACGTCGCCGGGATTGGCGACCATGGTCACGGGCTCGAACCCGGCAATGGCCTGGGCGACGGACGCATAGGCGTCGCGCGCATCGTCCAGCCGGTCGCCCCACAGTTCCTGACGGCAGGGCCAGGCCATCCAGCAGCGCTCATGCGGCTGCCATTCGGCGGGCATGGAGAATCCTTCGGCGGCGGGCGTGGTCATGGGCGGTCCCAAATCAATTGAACGAATTTGTTTAAATGTAAGCGGAGGCCCGCCACATTGGCAAGTGACAAGAGCAATATCCGATCGGATCAAACCGGTTCGGTTCAATTCGACCGGATAAAATTGCTCGCCATTTTAAGAAGATAGAGCATCTTTATCCGATCTATTGGATCGCATAAGCGATTCCAATAGACCGGATGATGCTCTAGTGGTCTCCACCCGTTATTCGGCCAGCACCAATGTGTTGCCTGGCGCCCAGGAGACCCAGAGTTCATCACCGATGGAGACCGATGAATCAACGCGGCGCGCGTCGTTCTGGACGGTACTGGTGAA
>JADFVY010000027.1 GCA_015222795.1 Pseudomonadota bacterium
CCATGCCTACGACCATAACGGCAACAGCATATCCGTCACCGATCCGCTGGCCAACGTCACCGGCAGCGCCTTCGACGGCGGTACGCCGATCCTCGATCTCGAATACACCCATGACCTCGCCGACCGGTCGCTGCTGGCGACCGGAACTCCCATGCATAATTGCATTATTTTGGCGGTCGCGTTAGCTTCGCCCCCATGTCACGCAAACCTCGCATTCATATTCCCGGCGACGATTATCATGCGATGCCGCGCGGCTATGGCGGGCATGGCTGACCCCGGTGTGACTGACCCCGATATGGCGCCCCCCGTCATCGTGGAGAAAAATCAGGCGCCGTGGGGATTCTGGTCGACGCTGGGGCTGTCCATTGTCGTTGTGCTGGTCTATTTTTTAATTTCCGTTTTGATCGTGATCGCCTTCGGCGTCGCCTTCCTGGCGGACAATCCTGGCGCGGGTATCGGGGAATTCACCGCGGCTGTCGCCACCGACGGGTTCGTCTCGTTCCTGGGGGTTTCTCTTGCCGCCCCGCTGTGCGCCGGCCTTGTCCTGTTGTTCATAAGGTTGAAGGCGTCCCTGCCGGCCAGGGAATATCTCTGTCTCGTTCCCGTCGGCGCCAAAACGGTTTTGCTCTGGCTCGGGGCCCTTGCCCTGCTGCTGGCCGGTTCCGATATCCTGACCTATTTTCTGGATCGGCCGATCGTCCCGGATATCATGGTGGAGCTTTACAGGACGTCCCGTTTCGCGGCCCTTGCCTGGTTCGCCATTATCATCGCCGCGCCGGTCTTCGAGGAAGTGCTGTTTCGCGGCTTCATGTTTCGCGGCATCCAGGCGTCGGCGCTGGGCAATGGCGGCGCCATCCTGATAACCGCGGCGATCTGGGCCGCCATCCACATCCAATATGACGGTTACCTGATAGCCACAATATTCGTTCTCGGGATTCTGTTCGGCGCGGCGCGGGCCGTGACCGGATCGCTTTATCCCACGATCGCGTTGCATGTGGCGGCGAACCTGGTCGCCACTATCGAGATGCATCTGTTTGCGGCGGGGTGAGGCGGTCCGTCAACCCCCGCCCATGATGCGGCGCAGGTCGCCCAGGGTTACGATGCGCATGTCGCGGGCGGTCCAGCCGGGGTTGAAGGGGGGCGGGTCGGGCTGTGGGACCAGCGGCCAGACCTGCCAGTCCTCGATGATCATCGTGTCGGGGAAGACGATCGGGTCGGGCAGTTGTTCCCAGCGGCCCGAGAATTTCGCCCGGTAGTCCACGTACGGAGCCTCGAAATCCAGTTCGAAATCGACCCAGTCGAAATTGCCGTTGTTGACGATTCCGGTCACCATCCAGGGCGCCGCGAATTCGGCCGAGGCGCGGCTGGTGGCGGCCGTCAGGTTCAGATGTTCGCGGCGCACCCGGAAATCCTCGACGCCTTGCACCTGCCCGCGGCCCCGCGGGAAGACATGCTGTAACAGTTTCAGCGTCAACTGCTGGACCAGCGAGGGCGCGTCCAGGCTGTCGGCCTCGCCGCCGAGCTCCAGCGCCAGCCCCTGTGAGATCATCACCCCGCCGCCCACCACCATGATGATTCCCGCCACCGGCTCATCGCCGAAATTCTCGTCCAGGGTAATCCGGAATTCGCTGCCCGAGGCCAGTTCGAACAGCCAGTCGGCCTCGCCGTCCGCGCTCTCGAAATGCACGGTCAGGCGGTTCGCGTCGTACCAGGGCGACCCGGCAAGGCAGGCCTCCTCGGTTCCCGACTCGTCCGGGCAGGGATCGGCCAGCGCCGGGCCGGGCAGGGCGAGGATAGATAGAAAGATCAGGGCGCGTCTAATCATAAGGCTGTTGGCTCCATGTGCGTCTTGATGCTATTCCCTTTTACAACAATGTTGCAATGCAGCCACGGGGACGGCCATGCAGAATATCATTCGCCAGCTTGAAGAAATGCGCGAGGGCGCGCGCATGGGCGGCGGCCAGCGCCGCATCGACGCCCAGCACGGCAAGGGAAAGCTGACCGCGCGCGAACGTATCGAGCTGTTGCTCGACGAAGGTTCGTTCGAGGAATGGGACATGTTCGTCGAACATGACAGCCATGATTTCGGCATGGACGAACAGAAAATTCCCGGCGACGGGGTGGTCACCGGCTACGGCACGGTCAACGGCCGGCTGATCTTCGTGTTCAGCCAGGATTTCACCGTTTTCGGCGGTTCGCTGTCGGCCGCGCATGCGCGCAAGATCTGCAAAATCATGGACCAGGCCATGAAGGTCGGCGCCCCGGTCATCGGCCTCAACGATTCCGGCGGCGCGCGCATCCAGGAAGGCGTGGCCTCGCTGGCCGGCTATGCCGACGTGTTCCAGCGCAATGTGATGGCGTCGGGCGTGGTGCCGCAGATCTCGCTGATCATGGGGCCCTGCGCCGGCGGCGCCGTCTATTCGCCGGCCATGACCGACTTCATCTTCATGGTGAAGGATAGCTCGTACATGTTCGTCACCGGGCCCGACGTGGTCAAGACGGTCACCCATGAAGAGGTGACCCATGAAGAACTGGGCGGCGCGGAAACCCATTCCAGCGTTTCGGGCGTGGCGGACCTGGCCTTCGAGAACGATGTTGAGGCGCTGGTGGAACTGCGCCGCTTCATCGATTTTCTGCCCGCCAACAATCGCGAGACCCCGCCGCAACGCCCGACCGAAGACCCCGCCGACCGCATGGAACTCTCGCTCGATACGCTGGTCCCGGCGGATACGCACAAGCCTTACGACATGAAGGAGCTGATCGGAAAAATTGTCGACGAGGGCGATTTCTTCGAGGTCGCGCCGAAATATGCCGGCAACATCCTCACCGGGTTCGCCCGCATGCAGGGCTCGACGATCGGCATCGTCGCCAATCAGCCGATGGTGCTGGCCGGCTGCCTGGATATCGATTCATCGCGCAAGGCGGCGCGTTTCGTGCGTTTCTGCGACTGTTTCAACATCCCCATTGTCACCTTCGTCGACGTGCCCGGCTTCCTGCCCGGCACCGCCCAGGAATATGGCGGCATCATCCAGCATGGCGCGAAGCTGTTGTTCGCCTATGCCGAGGCGACGGTGCCCAAGGTGACCGTGATTACCCGCAAGGCCTATGGCGGGGCCTACGACGTCATGGCGTCCAAGCATCTGCGCGGCGACCTGAACTATGCCTGGCCGACCGCCGAAATCGCCGTGATGGGGCCCAAGGGCGCGGTGGAGATCATCTTCCGCGCCGATATCGGGGACGCCGGCAAGATCGAGGCGCGCACCGAGGAATACCGCGCCAAATTCGCCAACCCCTTCGTCGCCGGCTCGCTGGGTTTCATCGACGACGTCATCATGCCGCACAATACGAGAAAACGCGTCTGCCGGGCGCTGGCCATGCTGAAGGAAAAGGAACTGGAGAACCCGTGGAAGAAGCACGGGAATATCCCGTTGTAAGAGTGGCGGCGTATATGATTTTGGGACTCCGCTGGCCCTGCACGCGGTCTGGGCCATGGGGCTGCTGCTGGTCGGCGGCTTCATGGTGGCGCTGACCTTTTCGCGTCGTGCGCTGGCGGCGCAGGAAATCATGCATATCGTTCTGTTTGCGACGATGAGCTTGATTGCCGCGCGCCTGGTGCTGTGGCCGGTACTGTTCCTGGCACTGATCCTGCCCAAGGCCTGGCCCGTCTCCGCCGCGCTGGACCGGGCGGAGGATTACGAAAAGCTGTTCGATGACGGCGTGGTCGCCTTTTACCGCAAACGGGAAGGCGGCTGACCGCCGAATCCCGGGGATGGTCGAAAAGGGTTCTGGCACGGTTATTTTTTTGGAATAAAACGCCTTTATAACCGTACTACAGTTGTGGATAATTTTATGTAAACCGGCTTTGGCCGGAACCGTCAGCCTACCGCCGAGTAAAAACAGGATTGTAACTGGATGTTCAAGCTGGTGCGATATTTTTCCATCAGCAGTGCGATTGCGCTGCTGGTAGTCGCGCTTGCGTTGTCCTTCCTCTACCGCAAGACGACGGTGGATCGGTTGAGACGGGATACCGAGATTCAGAGCGCGGTACTAACCCGCTCGATCGCCAACGTGATATGGGCGCGTTTCGCCCCCCATGTGCGAAATGCATCTCTTCAGACGCCGCAGTCCCTGGTATTCAGCCCGGAAACATCGGAGCTTCACGAAGCACTGGCGCCGCTGGTAGACGAACTGCCGATTTTGAAGATCAAGATATACGACATCGCGGGGTTGACGGTGTATTCGTCCGATTTCGACCAGATTGGGGAGTCCATGAACGACAATCCCGAGTTTGTAGCGCGGGCCGGCCGCGGCGAACCCGTCAACGAATTGTCGCACAAGAAAAGTTTCAATGGCATTGGCGGCTATGTCGAAGAACGCGATGTCGTCGAGAGTTATCTGCCCGTTCGCGGCGGCAGTGGTGCAGTAGAGGGTGTATTCGAACTCTATATCGATGTGACCGACCGGATATTGGCGATCGAGCATACCTCGCGCATATTGCTGGTCGGGCTACTGGGCCTTTTCGCCTTGCTTTACGGTGGGCTGGTTTTCGTGGTGAAGCGCGCGGACCGGATCGTCACTGCGCAATATGGGGATATAGAACGCAAGAATACCGCGCTTACCGAAGAAATCACCGAGAGGGCCAAGGTGGAATCCGCGCTAAGAGTAGCCCGGGACGAGGCCGAGGCGTCATCGCGCGCGAAATCGCTTTTTCTCGCCAATATGAGCCACGAGTTACGAACGCCGCTGAACGCGGTCATCGGCTTTTCCGAGGTCATCGCAAACGAGGTTCTGGGGCGTGTTTCGCCGCCACGGTATCACGAATATGCCGTGGATATCGGCAATTCCGGCCGGCACCTGCTGTCGCTGATCAGCAACGTGCTGGATCTGGCGAAGGTCGAGGCCGGCAAGATGGAAGTACATGTCGGGTCAATTAATATACAGGCGCTTGCCAGCGAAGCCGCAAGAACCGTCGAACCGGAATGCAAGGCAAACGGCAACGAGCTGAGCATCGATTGTCCCGATGGCCTGGGCCAGATGAATTCGGACGAGGACAAGACCCGCGGCATACTGATCAATCTTCTGGGCAATGCGGCCAAGTTCACCCATGGCGGCCGGGTGAAGCTTACGGTGCGGCGGGAAAGGGCGGACGGCGTGGATTGGACGGTCTTCCATGTCCGCGATACCGGTGTTGGCATGGATAACGCCCGCATCGAGGAAATGTTCGGCGAATTTACCCAGCAGGACAGTTCCGTTACGAAGACTTATGGCGGTACCGGACTGGGGCTGGCTATCTGCCGCCGCTTCGCCATGCTTCTGCAAGGTCATATAGAGATGGAAAGCGCGCCAGGCCAGGGCACGACGGCCACGTTGCGCCTTCCGGACCTGAATACGGATAGCAACGCCGCCGCCGCCGAGTGACCCCTGATTGGTTGCAGTCGACAGGCGGGCGTTGTAGAAAGAATTCCGGGGTTGTTGCAGTGCAGCGGAGGCGAGTGTCGCCGTTGTGTAATCCTCCCGCATAACAACAGCGCATCCGGGAACAGGGACTGTGTTTTCCAAGATACTGATTGCCAACCGAGGCGAAATCGCCTGCCGTGTCATCCGCACCGCGCGGCGCATGGGCATTGCAACGGTCGCCGTCCATTCCGCGGCCGACGCCGCCGCGCTGCATGTGGAGATGGCCGACGAGGCAGTTCTCGTCGGGCCGGCGCCTTCGGCTGAAAGCTATCTGGTTATCGACAATATCATGAAGGCGATCCGCGATACGGGCGCCGAGGCCGTCCATCCCGGCTATGGTTTCCTGTCGGAGAACGCCACTTTCGCCAAGGCGCTGGAGAAAGAGAAAGTCGCCTTCATTGGTCCCGGGATCAAGGCCATCGCGGCGATGGGCGACAAGATCGAATCCAAAAAGCTGGCCCAGGAAGCCGGGGTCAGCACGGTGCCCGGCCATATGGGCATCCTGAAGGACGGCAAGGAGGCCGTGAAGATCGCGCGTGAGGTCGGCTATCCAGTGATGATCAAGGCCTCGGCCGGCGGTGGCGGCAAGGGCATGCGCGTGGCGCGCAACGATGCCGAGGCCGAGGAGGGGTTCCACTCCGCCGTCAGCGAGGCAAAATCCAGCTTTGCCGACGACCGGGTCTTCGTCGAAAAATATATCGAGGAACCGCGCCACATTGAAATTCAGGTGCTGGCGGACGGGCATGGCAATATCGTCCATCTGGGCGAGCGCGAATGCTCGATCCAGCGGCGGCATCAGAAAGTCATCGAAGAAGCCCCGTCGCCCTTCCTGGACGAGGCGACCCGCGCCGCGATGGGCGCGCAGGCCGTTGCGCTGGCGAAAATGGTGGATTACCGGTCGGCCGGCACGGTAGAGTTCATCGTCGACAAGGACCGCAATTTCTTTTTTCTGGAAATGAACACCCGCCTGCAGGTCGAACACCCGGTCACCGAATATGTCACCGGGCTGGATCTGGTGGAGCAGATGATCCGCGTGGCGGCCGGCGAGAAGCTGTCCTTCGGCCAGGCCGATGTGAAGCTGGAAGGCTGGGCCGTCGAGGCCCGCGTTTATGCCGAGGACCCGTTCCGCAATTTCATGCCCTCGATCGGCCGCCTGTCGCGCTATCGGCCACCCGAGGAAACCGACGACGTGCGAGTCGATACCGGCGTCTACGAGGGCGGCGAGATCAGCATGTATTACGACCCGATGATCGCCAAGCTGATCGCTGGCGGGCGCACCCGCGACGAGGCGGTTGGGCGCATGCGCGGCGCGCTGGATGCCTATTACATCCGCGGCGTTTCACATAATATACCCTTCCTGGCCGCCCTGATGGCGCATCCGCGTTTTGCCGAAGGCCGGCTTTCGACCGGGTTCATCGACGAGGAGTATCCGGAAGGCTTTCGGACGGAAGACGCGCTGCATGACGATCCCAGGCTAATGGTGGCGGTCGCGGCGACCCTGCACCGGGTGACGGAAGAGCGCGCCGCCGCGATATCGGGCCAGATGCACGGCCACAAGCGCCAGGTCGGCGATTCCTGGGTGGCGCTGATGGCCGGCGAGGAATACCCGCTGACCGCGGTGCTGAACGACCACGGCGCCGACATCGCGGTTTCCGGCCACACCTATGCGGTTCGCGGCGACTGGCGGCCGGGCGAGACCATGTTCCGGGGCGAGGTGAATGCGCGTCCCGTCTGTATCCAGATCGACCGCGATGGCATTGCCTGGTGTCTGACCCATGCCGGTAGCCAGGCCGATATCAAACTGTTGACCGAGCGCGGCGCCGAGATGCATCGTATGATGCCCGAGAAGGTCGCGCCCGACATGTCGCGTTATCTGCTGTCGCCCATGCCGGGCCTGCTGGTAAAGGTTTCGGTGGAGGCGGGCGAGGAGGTCAAGGCCGGCCAGGAACTGGCGGTGGTCGAGGCGATGAAGATGGAGAATATCCTGCGCGCCGAACGCGATGGAACGGTCGCCGGAATTCATGCGCAAGCAGGCGCAAGCCTTGCAGTCGACGAGAAGATTCTGGAGTTCGAAACAGCGGATGGCTAAGGCAAAATCAAAACAAAAACAAAAGGATATTGCCGTAAGAGTCGTCATTGAGGGCCGCGTGCAGGGTGTTGGTTTTCGTTGGTGGATCAGGGAATGGGCCAATTCGCGCGGCCTGGACGGCTGGGTGCGCAACCGGCACGAGGGCACGGTAGAGGCGCTGTTTTATGGGCCGGAGAGTGTCGTGCGGCATATGGTCGAATCCTGCGCCAAGGGGCCGGAGAGCGCCCGCATTCGCAGTGTCCGCGAGTATGAGGACGAATCGCCGGACGACCCCGGTTTCATCGATCGCCCGACGGTTTGACCCGCGGTTAACCGCTCATACATGTTTCCCGCCGAGAATGGCGGTTTCGGCGGCGGCCGCGAGGGGTGGGGCGCTGGTGACGCCGGTAATGTAATTTGCTTGCCGGAGGTAGGAGAGTTTGTTCTGGCGTAGTCGCAGCAGGCGGCGGTTCGGAAGTAAAAGGGGCGGTTATGGCCTGTTTTTCTGGCGCGATCCGTTCTGGGAGCCCCGGGTCTGGCTGCGCCGGATGTTTCGTATTGCGTTCATGCTGCTGATTTTGTCGATTGCCGCGCCGCCGGCGCTGGTGCTGGTCTATCGCGATTTCGCGCCGCCGGGCACGCTGTTGATGGTCTTCCGCCTGTTCGAGGGCGAGGGCATCCGCAAGGAATGGAAACCCCTGGAAAAGATTTCGCGCCATATGCCGGCCGCGGTCATCGTGATGGAAGACAATTTGTTCTGCGAGCATGACGGTTTCGATTGGG
>JADFVY010000297.1 GCA_015222795.1 Pseudomonadota bacterium
CATGATCTACTGCCATGTGGTGTCGTCGGGCGAGTTGAAGGAAATGATGGGGCTGGGCTGACGCGCCGCATTGCGCCATGGGGGGTGCCCGAGGGTGGGCTCGCGGCGGTGAACAGGGGCATCAAGCGAGCAGCGTAAGGATCGCGTGCCGTTGCGCGCCTATCCGGGATGGCGCTCAGGAACGGTCCTTTCGCAATAGCATCCGCTCGAAAGCGTCCTGCATTGTTTCACAGGGCCCCGCGAAATAGGGGAAGACGTCCAGCAAGCGCGACTGCAGAACCCGCATTGACGAATTGGCTTCGAAGATCACCAGTTCACCGTCCCTCAGTACATTAAAGTCAACGCCCAGGAATTCCAGGTCCAAAAGGCGCGCAAGCGCTTCCAGTTTTCCAATATTCTCCTCGCCGATGTAATCGGCCGGCTTTTCCAGGAAGGCTTTCTCCTCGTCCATCAGTTCTGAATTTGCCTTCATGAAGGCTGTTTCGGCGTCGAGCCGATGCACATTCCAGTGTTCTGAAAAATCCGCGAATGAGGGGTAAAATATTCCGTCGATCAGAGCGCAGCGCATCTTTCGGAACACACCTGGCCGAAAGGGCTCTGTCCGGTATTCAATGACATATATTTCCTGCACGCCGTTTTCATGGAATTTCCGCAGGGACAGGTCCAGGGCCGCGCGGTCCGCCGCCAGCGGTACGGTTTGGTCGAAATGGCTATACAGGCGCCGCAACAGAACAGGAAACCGGAATTTTCCATCAATCTCGTCAGCTATTTCTTCCAGGTTTCCCGCGGCAAGGTTAAAATCAACTGTCTGCGGGAAAACGATGTCCAGATTTTCCGGTATCGTTTTAGCGTTGCCCCGCCGGGTTGTCCGGGCGATGGCCTCGGGCGAATTTATCACACGAGCGCCCAGCGCATCGACGATTTCGCGCACGATTTCCGTGTATCCATACTGTTGCGCGACCTCGGCGTTGGCTATGTTGTTGAAAATCGCATCCACCGGCGCCAACGAGCGGGCGACAGCAACCGGATCCGGATGGTTGATATACATATAATGGAACGTAATGCGGTCCGCCGGAATTTGCGCGATTGTGTTGGAATTAGCGAATATATTGCTTCCCGTGCGCGGTTTGGTGAAGCACGCTTGGCTCTGTGCCGACAGGACGAGCACTTGCGCCTCTGGATTCACGGCCTTCCGGCTATGGCTGGGAAACCGCGTCAGGAATTGGGCGGTGGCCCGCTGTGCGTCGCTGGCGCGGCCGGCCCGGAAGAGGGCCGCCGACAGTCCCGTGTGATAGCCCATGGCGCCGTCATCCGATTGCAGCGCATTCCGGTAGGCATCCACCGCACTGGCCGGATCCTTCAGCCCAAGCAGCGCGCGGCCGGCCATGTCGTGCAGTTTGGCATTTCGCCCGTCGCCGGTCAGCAGTTCGTTGACCAGGGCCAGCGCTTCCTTGTAGCGACTCGTCGCCATGTAACAGCCGGCGATTCGTTGGCGCACCGCCACGGATTCGGGCTGGATGCGTCTGGCGCGCTCAAGGAATTCCAGCGCCTCGTCTTGCCGCCCCATCGCCATTAGCAGGCAAGCAAGACCGAACAGGGTTTTGAAATCGTCCGGACTGGCGGCCGCGGCCTCGCGAAACGCCGTCAGCGCGGCCGCCGCCTCGCCGCCAGCCACCAGAATTTGGGCCAATGTTTCATGATATGGCGCGGCGCCACCGGCCAGCGCCACGGCGTGCCGGGCATGCGGGCCGGCCTCGGCATAACGGCCTTGCAGGAAATATACCCGCGCCAGCATATCCTGGGCGCGCGCGATGCGTGGCTCGTGCAGCAGCGCCTGGCGCAACAATTCTTCCGCCTTGTCCAACTTGCCACCGCGGAAAGCCGCCAGCCCGCCGTCCAGCAAAACCCGTATCTGATCCTTCGTCAACGTCATGCAAGTTCCTGTTGGGAAGCATTCTTCCCCAAAAGAAAGGGACGGCGGGAAACCCCGCCGCCCCCTTATAAGGCGTATGTCCCGAATCCCAAAGGGGATCAGAAGCTGATATTCGCGCCCAGCACCAGCGACGTGGTGTCGTTGGAGAGAGACACACCGTCGTCTGTCGGCGGCGTGCCACCCAGCAGCTCTTCCGAGATCATGTTGATCTCGGCATAGACGCCAAGGCCCGGGGCCACCGTATAGTCGGCGGTCAGGGCGATATGGTCGTAGGTGCTGTCCTCGAAACCCGACACTTCGGCCCAGCTTGAGAAATAACCCACCGAGAAATACATCGGGCCGGTCTCGAAGCCGGCCGCGACGTTCCAGTATGCGGTCTCGATCGGCGCGGTGGTGGTGGTTTCGCTCACGTAATCGTAAACCATCGGCTGGCCGGAATCGCCATTGTCGGTGTAGTTGGCACCCAGGCTGAACGGGCCCCAGCCGACGATGCCGCCGACCGAAAAGGCGGAAATACCCTCATAGCCGTCAACCATCAAGCCATCGATGCCTGCCATCTGGGCAACGTTGCCGCGCGTCGAATAGACCATGCTGGCGCGGATGCGCAGATCGCCGAAGGAGTTGTCGTAGTTCGCGCCGAGGCCGATATGGTTTTCCCAGTCCCCGTCTTCCTTGAAATCGTCACCGTTATTTGGAGTCGGCGTCAGGCTGGCGCCCACCTGGAAACCGGAGAAGCGCGGCGAGAAGTACGAAACCTTGGTGCGGTCCGAGGTGTCGCCGGCGATCGAGGCATAGGACGGGGCGGCGAC
>JADFVY010000298.1 GCA_015222795.1 Pseudomonadota bacterium
ACGGCGACGGCCAGCTTTCGGTTTTCGGGGTCGCTGCCCGGCTGGTTCGAGAAGACCGGCTGCAAGGTGATCATCGGCAAGGGCGGCATGAGCCCCGAAAACTATCGCGACATTTTCGTGCCGGCGGGTGCCGTGTACCTGACCACGGTGGGCTACGGCACCGGCGCCCTGCTGGGCCGCTGCATAAAGAAGGTCGAGGCGGCGCACTGGCTGGACGAACTCGGCATCGCCCAGGCCATGTGGGTGCTCCGCGTGGAGAATTTCGGCCCGCTGATCGTGGAGAGCGATCTCGAGGGCAACAGCCTGTTCGAACAGCAGAACGCAAGGATCAACCAGCGCATCGCGATGCTCTACGAGGGCTTGAAGGAACCGGCGCTGAGAAGGCATGGCGAAACGGACGACAAGACGGAGGAGTTGATTTAGGGCCGGTTGCTCGTGACCGGTCCTGACGTGCCAATGTCCGCTCCGAGCCCGGGACCGGCCGCAAAGCGTTTTGCTGGATTACTACGGATTCTAGCCATAAGTGGCCTGAGGCAGGTTGGTACCCGCGTGATATGCTATCCGCCCGCGACGGGCGCAGGTTTCACGGACGACTTGGGTCAATGCGCGGAAATCCGGCTGGTCTAAAGTTAGAATGCGCTAAATTCTCTCTATCGTTTCGGATCACTTTTAGGGGGTCAGGTCAAGCGGGATCGGTAGCGTCGGGTCGCAGCCTTCTCCAGCTCCACAAGTATGAAGAGGCAGAGAGCGAACAGGATGATCCGAGCCCAAGCTTCGAAATCAATTGGCGTTGTGTGGAAAAGTACTTGCATGACTGGCAAATAAGTGAAGAGAAGCTGAAACCCGATGACAAGGGCAACGGCGATTAATACCGGACGACTCCCGAACAGACCATCGCGGGTCCACGACTTCTCGGTGATTCGGCGACAATTGAACAGATAGACGATTTCGCCTGCAACGAGTGTGTTGACCGCGACAGTTCGGGCAGCATCTAGACTAGCACCGAAGGCGAGTTCCAATTTGAACAGCCCAAAAGTTCCGACCAAGAGCAGCATCGATACAAATACGATCCGCCATGTGAGGAACGCTGACAAAATCGGCGCATCGGGCGAGCGGGGTGGACGTTCCATGACACCGGCTTCCGTGGGTTCAAACGCGAGAGCCATGCCCAACGTGACCGCTGTAATCATGTTGATCCATAGGATTTGTACCGGTGTGATCGGAAGCGCCTGGGCGAGCAGGACTGCGGCGAGGATGGTCAATGCCTCACCGATACTTGTCGGAAGAAGGACGAGGATGCTCTTCTTCAAATTGTCGAAGACGGTCCGTCCCTCTTCCACGGCATGCATGATGGAAGCAAAGTTGTCGTCGGTGAGAACCATCTCAGCCGCTTCTTTGGCCGCCTCAGTGCCCTTGCGGCCCATGGCGATTCCGATGTCGGCGCGCTTGAGAGCCGGCGCGTCGTTAACGCCGTCCCCTGTCATCGCCACAACATGGCCTGTGGTTTGGAGCGCACGAACCAGCCGTAGTTTGTGCTCCGGAGTAGTTCGCGCAAATATGTCAGCATCGTTGGCGACTGCCACAAATTCGTCCTCCGACAGCGCATCCAGCTCTTTGCCCGTCAAAACACGATGATCCTTGCCAAGGCCGAAATGCGCTGCAACCGCTCGGGCTGTCGTAGCATGATCTCCTGTAATCATCTTGACCTGAATGCCGGCATTCTGGCACTTGCTGACCGCTTCGATGGCGTCGCTGCGTGGTGGATCAATCAGGCCAAACATGGCAATCAGCGTCAGCCCGGTCTCAATATCGTTGAAACGCAGTTGAAGGTGTGAGGGTTCGGTTGAGCGCCAAGCTATCGCAATAACTCGCTGCGCTTTTGACGCCAAGGCCTCGATCCGTTCAAGCCAATAATCGATGTCGAGCGGTACATCCTCACCATTGCTGCGCTGCAAGGCGCACATCTCGAGAATCCGCTCCGGCGCGCCTTTAACATAGATGTACCCATGTCCCTCATGGTCGTGATGAAGGGTTGCCATGAATTTGTGAACGGACTCAAAAGGGATAAGATCGGTACGCGGCTGAGACCGCCGTTCGAAGGCCACATCAAGCTTCGCCTTCATCCCAACCGTCAATAAGGCGCCATCGGTCGGGTTTCCATGCAAATGCCAGCTACCCTCCAACTCGGTCAGTTCCGCGTCGTTGCACAGAATCGTCGCTTGAGCGGCTGCAGCAAGATCAGGATACTGGCTGGCGGTAACCGGTTCGTCATCGATTCGAAATTCTCCGACAGGCTCATACCCACTGCCCGTGACCGTATAGAGTTGACGCGCCGTAACGATCGTTTGGACCATCAATTCATTGCGCGTCAGGGTGCCGGTCTTGTCGGAACAGATGACCGTTACAGAGCCCAGTGTCTCGACTGCGGGAAGTCTGCGAATAATGGCATTGCGTCGCGCCATGCGGGTGACACCAATAGCCAACGTGATCGTCATGACAGGTGGCAGACCTTCGGGAATTGCCGCAACGGCGAGGCCAACGGCAGCCATGAACATGTCGTTGAGCGAATAGCTGTAAACCAACAAGCCGAATACGAAAGTGGCGGCAGCGATGACCAGGATCGCCAGAGTAAGCCAACGGCTGAACACGGCTATTTGACGCAGTAGGGGTGTCGGGAGAGTTTGCACTTCGGTCAGCATTGAGCTGATCCGGCCGATCTCAGTACGGTTAGCGGTCTCGACGGCGACTCCAATTCCCTTGCCGTAGGTCACAAGGGTTCCTGCATAAGCCATGGGAGTGCGGTCTCCCAGCTCCGTTTCCCGCGCGACCGGTTCGGTCGCTTTTTCAACGGCCTCGGATTCTCCGGTCAAAGCCGATTCTTGAATCTGAAGGCTTTTCGTCTCTAACAGGCGAAGGTCAGCGGGCACCCGGTCGCCTGATTGGAGCAGCACGATGTCACCCGGCACCAGGGTTTCGGCTGGGACAGTCAGGGAGCGGTCGCCGCGCCTCACGCGGGCTTGCGGTGATAGCATGTCGTGTATGGCCTCTAGTGCTTTCTCCGCTTTGCCTTCTTGGATAAATCCGACGATTGCGTTGATGATCACCACGCCTACGATGACGCCCGTATCGATCCAATGACCAAGGAGCGCCGTCACGACGGCCGCACCGACCAGGACGTAGAGCAGGACGTTGTTGAACTGCGCTAGAAACCGGACTATTGCGCTGCGCGACTTGGGCGGTGGCAATCGGTTGGGCCCATACTCCGCGAGGCGCTCTCGCGCTTCCTTAGCCGTCAGGCCGCTCGGTTTGCCCCCGCGGCTCTCCATGGCTGCATCGACCGAAATTGCGTGCCAAGGCTGCTCCCCGGGCGGGCGGGCCGATCCGCTCTCTGGTATGTTGTTCGGCTGGAGAACCGCCATAGTTCCTCCTCTTCTTAACTGACATTTCCCAAATAACCTTCAATTTCAATATGATTCTGCCCAACTTGGCGCCGCCGAGGGGGGGCCTCCGCAGCGCTCTGGATATCCCGATTGTTGTCAGGTGGCTGTATCCAGAGGCACATTCGGCCCGGTTTTCCGCTATCCAGGCGATCTCGCTCGACTGCCGCAGCCTCGACCGTCCTTCCGGCAAAGAGTTGGGTTTGGATTTTTTCGAGGAAACCCGCATCTGCGGAAGCGCCGTTACCGCAGACCGTCAGGGCTGCCGCAATCGCAGTTCAGCCAAATACTTTTCGACAGACATGCCACACAACTCCCGCTGACAATGGCAAGGTCGGCGAAATCACCAATTGCTGCAATGATCGAGATCAAATGCACAGTAGCTAGTGGTCTCCACCCAACGGATGGTACCCATTGGATCGTGTTTCCCGTCTCCTCGGCAGGAGGGTGTGCGCGGGCGATGCTTGCGCATCGTCAAGCGCGCCCGACGCATCGAGGGGGCGGGAAACACGA
>JADFVY010000299.1 GCA_015222795.1 Pseudomonadota bacterium
CCCATGCCGACCACCAAAACTTTCTTATTCGTAGCCGATTCGGGGTAGGGGCGGGTCAGGTTTAGAGGATTCCAGCGTGACAAAAGAGAGTAGATTTCGAAACCCCAGGGCAAGGCCAGGACGTCTTTCAGGGTACGTGTCTCGGCCTGGGGGATATCGACCGGGTCCTGTTTCTGATAGACGCAGGATTTCATGCAGTCGTTACAGATGCGATGCCCCGTCCCGGCCACCATCGGGTTGTCGATAATCATCGTCGCGAAGGCCCCGACCGAACAGCCCTCGGCCTTCAGCTTCTGGAACTCGGAAATCTTTTCTTCCAGCGGACAGCCGGCCAGCGAAATCCCGAACGGGTTCTTGCGAAAGGGGGGCGGTGCCGCATTCGCCGCCGCATCTTTCGCCGCTTTCTCGCGCAACCCCGTCGAGCAGGAATCCCGCCCCTGCTTGTGGCACCAGATGCAGTAATTCGCCTCGCCCAGCGCCCCGGCCAGATCCACCCCCGCGTCGGTCAGCGCGAACCCCTCGCGCCGCCGCAGATGATTCGCGTCCAGCCGGTGGCAGGTGGCGCCGTTTGCCGCGTCGCCGACGATCGTCTCTTCGCTCACCATGTGATGGACCAGATGGTCGAAATCCAGCTTGCCCGGCTCCTTGAACAGCACCCCGCCGTCATGGCGCGCCCGGCCCGCGTCGCTCAATGTCGCCCAGGCGGCATAGGATTCGGCCGTAGCCAGCGCTTGGCTGTTGGTGTCCTCGTCGGCCAGCCATCCGGCGACCGCCCGCGCAAAGGATAGCTCCGTCACCGGCCCGCCCAGCAGCGCCGCCATCCCGGCGGCCAGCGCGTCGCCGTCCAGCGCGGCCGCCGCATCCGCCTTGATCTTCTTGACCGCCCGGCGCTGCACGAAATTGCGCCTGACCTCGAAGATCGGCGCCAGCGCCTCATGCTCCCCGCGCAGCGCCGCCAACTCCGCGCCAATCCCGAACAGCCCGCCGATAAAGCCCTCCAGATGCGGCGCGAGGTCGATGATAAGCTCGGATTCCGCCAGCCGCGTCAGCGAGTCCGGCTCGGCCCGCGCGGCCTCCAGCCGCCGGCGCAAATCCCCATCGGCCGCCCCCAGGGCGTCCAGGAACAACCCGTCCAGCCGGACCAGCCCGTCGCGGTCGTACAGATCGCCGAAGGATAGCCCGTGGGCGAGGGTCAGTGCGTCAGCCTTCATGGTAGTCCCTTGCTGGTGGCGGCATTTCGGTGGCGAGACTGTATATGGCCCGCACCCCGCCCCCGGCCAGCCCCTTTTTGTCGCGGGGGCGTGGCAGCCGGGCGGCCCGCGCGACTCCAACCGGCTGTTAGTGTACTTATGAATTGTGGATTGTCAAACAGAAGCCGGTTGATCTGGCCCGGGCCTGCCGGCCACTATCGATTCGGGTGTTCACTCCAGTACTGTCCTCAGAATTTCCCGGAATTTGACCTGCTTAACGGCGTACAGCGGACATTGAGGCGCCATACGTCCGCTATGTGGCGCCAAGCGGACGGAGGCGAAAGTCGCGCCGGAGGTCTGATGTTGACCCTGAGCGGTCATTCGTAAGAGATCCTGGTCAAGCGCAGACCCTCAACAACGAGGTCCCGCGTTCCTCTTGCCGTATCGGGCCAAGCTGACGCCGTCCACGACGGCCCACCGCCAATCCGGAGCCATCCTTTGGTCGGTGAACGCAAGGGGACCGCTTTGCCTCTCTGCCCGACATTTGCCAAATGGGGTGCTAGCGGTTAGTTTGATCCAGTTTTTCTAATAAAACGTCCCAACTCATCGGGGGAGGTAGGCTCGCCACGCTGTCTCGCAGCGCTCGCGGCGTTGTCTTGTCGCCGCAGAGAGCGGTCAATGCTGGGGAGCATGGCGTATGAAGGTAATTATGTTGGCGGCCGGAATCGGAGCCCGGCTCGGATTTACGGGCACCAACCATCCAGCGAAGGTTTTGCTGCGGTTTGGTGGCAAATCCTTGCTGCAATACCATATCGAAATCCTCAGGCGACTTGGTATCGACGAATTGGTGCTCGGCGTTGGTTATCATCA
>JADFVY010000300.1 GCA_015222795.1 Pseudomonadota bacterium
CTGAAGACCGGATCCTGGAAGCATTGGGCCCGTGTCTGGGATGTCGATTACGACTATCTGCTGGGCCGGTTCGCCGACCAGAAATTGATGGAATCGGCTGGCATTCCGGTGTCGCGCTGGATCGACGGCGTGTTGGAAGACAAGGCGAACATGGATCAGCCGGATAATGTCCGGGCCATGGTGTTCGACGGCCATGCGCCGAACTCGCAGACCCGTCTCGCGGAAATGAAGGTGGCGATGGAGAAGCTGGATCTGATGGTCGTGATCGACCCCTATCCGACGGTCTCCGCCGTGCTGCATGACCGCACGGATGGTGTCTATCTGTTGCCGGCGGCGACGCAGTTCGAGACTTACGGCTCGGTCACCGCGTCCAACCGTTCGCTGCAGTGGCGCGAAAAGGTCTTCGAGCCCAAATTCGATTCCAAGACTGACCACGAGATTCTGTATCTCCTGGCCCAGAAGCTCGGCTTCGCCGACGAGATGTTCAAAAACATCAAGGTCGAGAATAACGAGCCTTCAATTGAGGACACGACCCGCGAGTTCAATAGCGGCATGTGGACGATCGGCTATACCGGCCAGTCGCCGGAGCGCCTGAAACTCCACATGGAAAACCAGCACACCTTTGACAAGACCACGCTACAGGCGATTGGCGGTCCGGCCGACGGTGAATATTACGGCCTTCCATGGCCGTGTTGGGGAACGCCGGAGATGAAACATCCGGGCACGCCGATCCTTTACGACACCTCCAAGTCGGTGGCCGAGGGTGGCCTCAACTTCCGTGCCCGCTTCGGCGTGGAGCGGGATGGCGACAATCTGCTCGCCGAAGGCTCCTATTCGGTCGGCTCGGAGATCGAGGACGGTTATCCCGAGTTCAACATGGGCGTGCTCAAGAAGCTTGGTTGGGAAGGCGACCTGACGGCCGAAGAACAAGCCTCCATCGACAAGGTTGCCGGCGACAAAACCAACTGGAAGACCGACCTTTCCGGCGGTATCCAGCGGGTCGCCATCAAGCATGGCTGTGCACCCTTCGGTAATGCGAAGGCAAGGGCGGTGGTCTGGACTTTCCCGGATCCGGTTCCGCTGCATCGCGAGCCGCTCTACACGCCGCGGCGTGATCTCGTGGCCGATTATCCGACCTACGAGGATCGCAAGAAGTACCGCTTGCCGACCATGTACAAGACAATCCAGGATCAGGACTTCTCGCAGTCGCATCCGATCATTCTCACATCCGGCCGTCTGGTCGAGTATGAGGGCGGCGGTGACGAGAGCCGGTCGAACCCCTGGTTGGCTGAGTTGCAGCAGGACATGTTCTGCGAGATCAACACGATCGACGCCAACAATCTCGGCATTCGCGAGGGCGACGATATCTGGGTTCATAGCCCGGAGGACACCAAGGTCAAGGTCAAGGCGATGATTACCGAACGTGTCGGACAAGGCGTCGCCTTCATGCCGTTCCATTTCGGCGGCCATTTCCAGGGCGAGGACTTCAGCCACAAATATCCGGACGGCACCGTGCCGTACGTTGTTGGCGAGTCATCGAACACCTGCGGTACCTACGGCTATGATGTGGTAACCCACATGCAAGAGTCGAAGGTCACCCTGTGCAACATCGAGAAAGCGTGAGGAGGCATAAATCATGGCACGCATGAAATTCCTGTGTGACGCCGAGCGCTGCGTCGAGTGCAACGCCTGTGTGACGGCATGTAAGAACGAAAACGAGGTTCCGTGGGGTATAAACCGCCGGCGGGTCGTCACTATCAATGACGGCAAACCGGGTGAACGCTCGATTTCGGTGGCTTGCATGCATTGTTCGGACGCTCCGTGTATCGCGGTGTGCCCGGTCGACTGCATCTACTCAACCGAGGAAGGCGTGGTTCTGCATTCCAAGGATCTGTGCATCGGTTGCGGTTATTGCTTCTACGCCTGCCCGTTCGGCGCGCCCCAGTATCCGGGCGCGGGCTTCGCCAGCCGCGGCAAGATGGACAAGTGCACCTTCTGCAACGGCGGTCCGGAAGAAGATATGTCCGACGCCGAGTTCACAAAATATGGCCGTAACCGTCTGGCCGAGGGCAAGCTTCCGCTTTGCGCGGAAATGTGTTCGACCAAGGCGCTGTTGGCCGGCGACGGTAGTGTCGTATCCGACATCTATCGCGAACGCGTCGTGGCGCGCGGCTTCGGCTCGGGCGCCTGGGGCTGGGGAACGGCTTATCAGCTTAAATCGGGAAGCTGAGCCGGACTCTGGAACTTGTTGCGAGATAACCCGGGGGGGGCGGGGCTTTCGGGCCACGTCCCCCCCCTGTTTTCTATTCGGGGAATCTTGATGACAAGACGGTGCATGTCATATCCGCACCGGAAGTGCATGAAAAAGAAAGGGTGTATGAGGCCATGAGCGGAATGAACAGAGCGCGTTTGCCGCTGTTGCTGGGCTGCCTGTTGGTGGTCGGCCTGGCGGTTGGTGGCTGCCGTAAGGATGAACAGAACAGAACCCTGGAGTTCAAGAAGGGCACCTATATGGGTAAACCGGATCAAAACCTGACGGCCGAGCAGTTAACCGAGCTTCGTTATCGGGCAAATGCCCAACGCTAACAATCCAGCAATCCCATTCTTTCGGAGAGGGCAAATGTCAAAATCAATCGAAATATTTCGCCATCCCGCACGATTTTTAGCCATGCTGGCGCTCGCTGTCGGCCTTGGCTTTGCGACGATCGCGCTGCCGGCTGTTTCTGGCGTGGCGTTGGCGCAAGAGGGCGGCGAAGTGCCTGGGGAATCGTTAGGCGCTGCAAGTGACGCCGAGTTCTGGCGTGCCGTGCGGGAAGGCCAGGAATTCACGGTCTCGATCCCCGACAAGCAGGCCGGAGTAATGATCCAGTCCGAGGGCGAGACCTGGCGGAACTACCGCAACGGTCCCGTCGCCAACTTTGGTGGCTGGGTAATCGTTGGCATGATCATCGTCTTGGCCATGTTTTACGGGCTGCGGGGTCGTATCCGCATCGATTCCGGCTTAAGCGACAAGATGATGCGGCGATTCGGGAATCTGGAGCTTATCGGCCATTGGCTGACGGCAGGTAGTTTCATCGTGCTGGGTTTGACCGGTCTGAACACTATGTATGGCCGGTATCTGTTTGGTAAATCGGTGGAAAGCCCTGGTGAATTCAGTGGGTTGCACCAGTTTTTCGCCTTCACCGCCTATTATGGCAAGCTGGCCCACAATTACGTCGCATTCGCTTTCATGGCGGGCGTGGTCATGATCTTCGTGTTGTGGGTGAAGGATAACATCCCCCGCGGCATCGACCTGAAATGGCTGGCGGTTGGCGGTGGCCTGTTTTCAAAGAACGTCCATCCGCCAGCGAAGAAATTCAATGCCGGCCAGAAGTTTATCTTCTGGACCGTTATCCTGGGCGGAACGACGCTCAGCCTTTCCGGCCTGACGCTGATGTTTCCCTTCACCTTCGGCCTTTTCGCGCCGACCTTTTCGGTCCTGAACGTCCTGGGCCTGAACCTGCCCACCGAAATTCCCGCCATTCAGGAAATGCAGCTTGCGCAGATCTGGCACGCCGTCGTGGCCGTGGTGATGATCTCGATTATCATCGCCCATATCTATATCGGCTCAGTTGGCATGGAGGGTGCATGGGACGCCATGGGCAGCGGCATGGTCGATGAAAACTGGGCGCGAGAACATCACGGGTTATGGGTCGCTGAGACAAAGGGCGAGGCCCCTCCGCCGGATCATGACGACGGTGGCGATTCGAAAATAGCAGCCGGCGAAGCCAAACCGCAGCCTGCTTGATCTGGCGGGCCACAGCGGAGGAAATCGCTTAAATCATCCTTTAATCATGAGCCAGGACAGGAGAGGGTACTGGTCGTGAGAGTCTGGACAGCATGTGTGCTGACAGTTTTAGTCCTGTCAACCGCGGCACGCGCGGACCTTCTGGGGCATGGCGGCTTTGTCAAAGATGTCGCCATATCCCTCGACGGCCGGCAAGCGCTGACTGCGAGCTTCGATTATTCCGTGATGTACTGGAACCTGCCGGGCGGCGGCAGAGAGCGTCGGTTAGACGGCCATGAGGGCGGCGTAAATAGCGTCGCGTTCCTGCCTGGCGGCGCCCGCGCTATTTCCGGCGCCGACGACGGAACTATGATCCTCTGGTCACTGGATGACGGGGCTATCCTCAAGAAATATACTGGCCATAGGGGAAAAATAGCAGCCGTGGCGGTGTCGCCGGATGGCTTGCTTGCAGCCACTGCGTCCTGGGATCGCAGTATCCGGATATGGGATATTCAATCTGGCGAAACGCTGGGTATTCTTAAAGGCCGCGACACCAATTTCAACGCAGTCGCATTCTCGCCGGACGGCAAGAGGTTGCTCTCGGGCGCGCATGATTCCAGCATGCATCTGTGGAACGTCGCCGACGGTGCGTTGCTGCTGACGATAACCGGCCACGATTTTGCCGTGAACAGCGTCGCTTTCACGCCGGATGGCCGCCAGGCGGTTTCAGGCAGCGTGGACGAAACCGTCCGCTTGTGGGACCTGGAAAATGGGCGGGAACTTGCCATTTGGTACGCCCATGCCGGCCCCGTAATAGGGGTCGCGATTTCCCCAAACGGAAAATTGGTGGCGTCTGGTGGTATGGATAAAACGGTGAGAATCTGGCACCTCGCCAGTGGCAAAATCGTTCACGCGATGGAAGGTCATGAAGGTCCGGTCTGGTCGCTCTCTTTCACTCCCGATGGCCGCCTGTTGCTCTCGGCCGGCGCCGATGAAATCGTTCGTATCTGGGACGTTGAATACGGGATACCGCTGGGTGGCGAGCTGACGGAAATGATCGGTGCCGGGCATGATGAAGATGGCAGCCGGGGCGCGCGTCTGTTTCGTAAATGCCGGGCCTGCCACACCACGGAAATTGATGGCGCCAACAAGGCGGGACCAACTTTATATGGTGTATTCGGCCGCCTGGCCGGAACCGTCGAAGGGTATCCCTATTCCGATGCGCTGGTCGGCACGGACATAATATGGACCGAAGAAAATATAGACAGGCTATTTGCCGAGGGTCCCGACCAGTTCACCCCGGGCTCCAAGATGCCGCTGCAGCGTATGACTGAACCGCGAGACCGCGCCGAACTGATCGCCTATCTGAAACGCATAACCGATTCCGAGCGCGGCAACTGAAAAGAAATCGGGCCACCCAAGGGCGGCCCAATTCGATTCAGGAGACTATTAAACTTATGAATCTCAGCCGTTGTCCGCCATAAGCACGGCGAGACGCCCACGCAGATTGTCTATCAGGCCGGTAACGCCGATCTTCTGTATGACCGATTCGAATTCCTTGCGCTGAGTGCCGATCATGCTTGCGCCTTCAAAGGATAGGTCTATCACCTTGTATTCGTTGCCAAATTTTCGCACTCGCCAATCGACGTTGATCGACGGCTGCCCGTTTCCAAGCGTGATCCGGGTCGTAACGATCACGTCCTTATAGCGTGATTCAGTCTCAATGCTCTTGACGATTTCCACCGTCTGCCCGCGGTAACCGCCCAGGCGGTTGGCATAGGTCTTCAGCAGCCATTCGGAGAATAATTCCTGATATTCATCCTGCTGTGCAGAGTCCATCTTGCGCCAGTAGCGGCCGACCACGAATTTCCCGATAGCCTTCAGGGCGAAACCCTTGCTGACGATTTCGCGGAATTTCAGTTCGCGCTCACTTTTTGTGTAATCGCCCTTTTCCAGCAGGGCGATCCCGGTTACCGCCAAGTCATTCAAAAACGCTTCCGCCTCCTCCCCAGGCGCGGCCGCGTTGGCCGATGGCGCCAGCATTGCCGCCAGGATCGCGAAAGCGAATCCTGCAACAATTCCCTGCAGCCACTGGCGATGTATCACACCCGTCATCATCGATTTCTCCCCAAAGAACCTCTGAATCCAATTTCTCATCTGATGGTGTATTATAACCAAACACCAAACGTAAACATAACGTTAATTATATATTAAAATTACAATTATCATAAAATTTTAGCTAAATTTAGGCAAGCAATGGAGGCAGGAATGAACTCAACCCCCGTGGAATCAACGCTGAGCGGCATGTTGCGAGAGGCCATGCCGCTCGCCATGAACGGACTTCACATTACCGGGAGCGGTACCGGGCTGGTCATCGTCGACGAGGTTAATGGCTTTGCGTCGGTCGGGTGCGGCAATCTTGCGCCGCCTGCGGACAACCCGCAGGTGACCCGGATGATTGAGGAAACGAACCGGCTGGCCCGGGAATTTCAGGTACAGGGCTGGCCGATCCTGGCCTTTCTCGACACCCATGATCCCGGCAAGCCGGAGCCGCCCTATCCGCCCCATTGCGAGAAGGGCACCGGCGAGGAGGAACTGGTGCCCGAACTGAAATGGCTGGAGGAGGAACAGGCGGCGACGCTGGTGCGCAAGGATTGCATCAATGGTTTTATCGGGGCGATCCGCCCGGACGGCGGCAACAGCGTCGTGGACTGGGCAAACGATAACGGGCTGACTCGGCTGCTGGTAGTCGGAATCTGCACGGATATTTGCGTCATGGATTTTGTGCTCACCACGCTGTCGGCGCGTAATCACGATATGATGCCGACATTGAAGGACATTTCGGTCTATGCGGCGGGTTGTTCGACCTACGACCTGCCGCGCGATGTCGCCACGGGGTTGGGGTTGCCGGAAACAGTCGCCCACCCACAAGAAGCGACACATTATCTGGGCCTCTATTTCATGGCCTCGCGGGGGGCCGAACTGGTCGACAGCGTGGAGGTGGCATCAGGCCAGACCGCAGCGGAGTAAAGGAGAGCTTCCCCATGACAGCAATACTGGGTCAGATGATGGAGCGCCCGCTCCTGATATCGTCGATCATCGATTACGCCGCGCAGGTACATGCCGGCCGGCAGATCATCTCGCGCGATGCCACGGGCGCAATGCACAGTTATGGCTATGGCGACGCGGCGAAACGCATTGCCCGCCTGGCGCACGGGCTGACCGCGATGGGCGTGAAACCGGGAGACCGGATCGCCACGGTGGCCTGGAACGATTACCGGCATTTCGAACTTTACTACGCGATTTCGGGAATCGGCGCAGTCTGCCACACCGTTAACCCGCGGCTGTTTCATGACCAACTGATCCACATTTTCAATCATGCGGAAGATCGCTTCGTTTTCGTTGATTCGACATTGTTTCCGTTGATCGAAGGCTTGGCGCCGGCCCTGAATACGATAGAGGGCGTGATTGTGATGACCGATCCGGCCGGGATGCCCGAAAGCGCGCTCGACAATCTGCAATGTTACGAGGATCTGCTGGACGGCCAGCCGGAGACGATCGACTGGCCTGAACTGGACGAACGAACGGCGGCAGCGCTTTGTTACACGTCCGGCACCACCGGAAACCCGAAGGGCGCGTTATACACTCACCGCTCGACGGTGTTGCATGCCCTGTCCTCCATCGCATTATTTGACGGGTGGCTTACGCGCAGAGACGTGTTCATGCCGGCGGTGCCGATGTTCCACGTCTGCGCATGGGGATACCCCTATGTCTGCCCGATTGTCGGTGCGTCCATGGCTATGCCGGGGCCGAAACTGGATGGCGCCGGGCTGTATGACATGGTGGAACGCGCGCAGGTAACGATGACTGCGGGCGTGCCGACATTGTGGCACGGCATGATGCAACATATGGCCGAGACCGGAGCCAGATTTTCCAATCTCAATGGGGTTATGAGCGGCGGCGCGGCGCCTTCGCTACAATTGATCAAGGATATTGAGGACCACGGCGTGGAGTTTATTCAGGGATGGGGACTTACGGAAACCAGCCCGATCGGCTCCGCCACCTCGCCGAGCTCCATCCCGGATAATCTGGAAGGAGAGGACAAACAAAAGTTCAAGCTCAAGCAGGGTCGGCCAACATTTTGTGTGGAATTCAAACTCGTTGACGATGACGGGGTTGCCGCGCCACATAATGGCGCCACGGCGGGCGAGGTTCTGTTGCGCGGAAATACGGTGATCAGCGGGTATTACAATGATGCAGAGGCCAGCGAAGCCGCCTTCGACGAGGACGGCTGGTTCCGCACCGGCGATATCGGTGTGATCGACGAGCACGGCTGTCTGCAACTTACCGACCGCGCCAAGGACCTGATAAAATCCGGCGGTGAATGGATTAGTTCCATAGACCTCGAAGGCGCGGCGCTGGGGCATCCGGCTGTCGCGGCTGCGGCAGCGATCGCCATTCCGCATCCCAAATGGGACGAACGGCCCCTGCTGGTCGTGGTTCTGGCCGAGGGGCATAGCGAGGACAAGGAGTCCATCCTGGATTACCTGCGAGGCGCAGTCGCCAAATTCTGGGTGCCGGACGATATCGTCTTCATCGACGAGATGCCGCTGACTGCGACCGGCAAGGTCTCCAAGCTGCAGCTGCGCCAGCGTTTCGAGGGCTACAAACTCCCCACTGCCTGAACAGGCTTGCATCGGACGGGGTGCTGGGGGATAAGGCGCAACAGAACGAAGCAACCTGCGGAGCAATAATCCATGCGCCTGACGGACCGGTTCGACTGGGGATCGCGCACATATGTCATGGGCATCCTGAATGTCACGCCCGACTCTTTTTCGGGTGACGGTCTGCGCGTGGAAGCCGAGGGCGCCCTTGACCACGCCATGGCCCAGGCCCGCGATTTTGTGGACGCGGGAGCTGATATTCTGGACGTCGGCGGGGAAAGCACGCGGCCGGGCTCCACGCCTCTTGGCGCCGAGGAAGAGAAGGCGCGCGTTCTGCCGGTGATCTCCGCGCTGGCCGATGAATTTCCCAATCTTCTGATATCGATAGACACGTTCAAGTCGGAAGTCGCCGCCGCTGCATTGGATGCGGGCGCACATATCGTCAACGATGTCTGGGGCCTCAGGGCCGACCCCGATATGGGGCACATGGCGGCGGAACGTGGCGCGCCGGTGATTTTGATGCATAACCGTAGCCGGCCAAACGAGTTGATTGTCGATCAGTTGGGTGGCAGCTATCTGGGCGCCAGTTACGACGATCTGCTGGCGGATGTGGCGCGTGAGATGGAGGCGCTGGCCGAGGCCGCGCTCGCCGCCGGCGTGGCGCGTGACCAAATCATCCTGGATCCGGGCATCGGCTTCGGCAAAACCATCCAGCAGAACATGGCTCTGATCAATCATATAGAGCGCTTCAAGGCGCTCGGTTATCCGATCCTGTCCGGCCCAAGCCGAAAATCTTTCATCGGCCGTGTGCTGGACCTGCCGCCGGACCAACGCGTTGAGGGCACAGCCGCCACGATTGCACTGTCGATTGTGCGGGGCGCCGATATCATTCGGGTGCATGACACCAGGGAAATGGTGCGGGTTGCGCGCATGATGGACGCCATGCTGCGGGCCGACCCGGCGGGCGACGGCGCATGACCCTGGTCTATGTCGCACTGGGGGGCAATATCGGTGACCGTATGGCGAACCTTAAGGCCGCAATCGCGGCGCTGGCGCCTGAGGTTACGGTGTTGGAACGTTCGCCGGTCTATGAAACCGACCCGAAATACGTGACCGACCAGCCGCGTTTCCTGAACATGGTACTGTCGGCCGAGACGGACCTGGGCGCTCCGGCGCTGCTGGTTGTTCTGAAGAGCATTGAGAAAAAACTGGGCCGCGGGCCGGGTGAACGCAACGGGCCCCGGCCAATCGATCTCGATATTGTTTTCTTCGGTGATGAGGTGATCGATCTGCCCGACCTCACAGTGCCCCATCCCCGGTTGGCCGAACGCGCCTTTGTGCTTCGGCCCCTGGCGGATATCGCATCGGCCAGAATGCACCCCGTAACCGGGCTCGGCGTTGGCGAAATGCTTGATGCCCTTGAAGACGATGGCGGGCTGATATCCTTCCAGACCTGAGTTATTCATTAGATAAATGGAATGTTGCGCCGCACAATTATTCATGTTATTGCTGCATCGCAACATAAATGATGAATGATTGAAAATGGAGGGCTGAAACCATGCTCCGGAACGAAAACCAGGAAAATCCCGATCTGTTTTACCGCGAAGCTGGCGAGTGGCTGCGTAAGCAGCGCCAGCACTGGCAGATCACCCAGGCCGAACTCGCTGAACAGGCGGGGATCGGGGATGTCGCGCTGATTGACGGGATCGAACATGGCGAGATCGCGCTGCCGGAATTCACGCACGCGGCTATTGCGTCGGCCTTTAGCCTTGATCGCGCCGTACTGGAGGACCATTGCGAAACCTGGTACGGCCGGAAAATCGCCGCAGCCGCGTGAGCGTACAGACCACTAGTCTTAAAATCTATCTTCCGCCAGCGCCATGATGGCGCCTGAGCCGGCCGTTATGGAAGTGGCCAGGCCGCCTGCTTGCGGCAGAACCTGTTCCGCATAAAACCGGGCAACGACCAGTTTGTCGGCCAGTAGCGCCTCGCCGCCGCCGCCGGCCTCAATGGATTCCGTCGCCCGCAATGCGGAACGGGCGAGCATGGCGCCACCGGCGACGGTCCCGAACAGCCTTAAGTAAGGTGTGGCGCCGGCGATGGCGTCGATCTTGTTTTCGTCCGCCGCATCCAGCAGCCAGTGGGTGGCGTTATCCAGCGCATCCGCCGCCGCCGCCAGATGCCGCCTTATGACTACCAGATCCTCCTCTGAACGCTGGTTCAGCCCGTTGATCAGCGAATGCACCTCGTCGATATATTCCAGTGCCCCTTCGCCTTCGTCGCGCAGCAGCTTCCGCACGACCAGGTCCAGCGCCTGTATGCCGTTGGCGCCCTCGTAAATCGGCGCGATGCGGGCGTCCCGGTAATGCTGAGCCGCGCCCGATTCCTCAATATAGCCCATGCCGCCATGCACCTGGATGCCCAGCGAAGCAACCTCTACGCCCATGTCGGTACACCAGGCCTTGACCACCGGCGTCAGCAGCGCCACGCGCCGCGCCGCATAGGTTCGCCAGTTTTCTTCCTTGTGGCGCTTCGATATGTCCAGCATGGCCGCCAGATCGTAGGTAATTACGCGGCCGGCTTCGGTCAGGGCGCGCATCATCATCAGCATGCGCCGCACGTCCGGATGGCCGATGATTGCCCCGCTGCCGTTGGTGCCCGTCTTGCCCTGCGTCCGCTCACGGGCATAGGCGCGCGCCTGCTGATAGGCGCGCTCGCCAATCGCCACGCCTTCCAGACCCACGCTGATCCGGGCGTTGTTCATCATGGTGAACATATATTCCATGCCACGGTTTTCCTCGCCGACCAGATAGCCCACCGCGCCCTCGTTATCGCCAAAGGCCATGACGCAGGTCGGGCTGCCATGGATACCGAGCTTTTCTTCCAGCGACACGCAGCGCAGGTCGTTGCGCCCGCCCATTGAACCATCTGAATTGACCATCACCTTGGGCACGATGAAAAGCGAGATGCCCTTCACGCCCGCCGGCGCATCCGGCGTGCGGGCCAGCACCATATGGACCGTGTTGTCGGTCATATCGTGTTCGCCGTAGGTAATGAAAATCTTCTGGCCGCGAATCAGGTAGTGGTCGCCCGACTTTTCGGCCCTGGATTTCAGGGCGCCGACATCCGATCCCGCGCCCGGTTCGGTCAGATTCATCGTTCCGGTCCATTCGCCGGAAATCAGCTTGGGCAGCCAGGCCGCCTTCTGCTCGTCCGATCCGTGGGCGCTCAACAACTCCACCGCGCCCTGCGTCAATAGCGGGCAGAGCGCCCAGGCCATGTTTGCCGACTGCCACATCTCCTGCAGGGCGATGCCGACCAGCCAGGGCAGGCCCTGGC